>NZ_JBLWTZ010000013.1:0-115404 GCF_048269885.1 Tenacibaculum sp.
CGCTTGGTAAGCGCCTCCAATACTGTATTCTACTCCTGCTTGAGTGTCAAATACTATCGTTCCGCTTGGTACTGCACAGGTAGGTTGAGTAGTACTGGCTACCGTTGGTACACTTGGAGAAGTAGTTGTCGTTACTACAACTGGTTCTATCTCATAACAACCGCTAACTGAAGTTAATTTTATATAATAAGTTCCACTAGTAGCTATTGAGTTAGGAGACGCTAAGGTATTAGTCGCAGCTGCATCTGTCCAATAGGTTAATGTGCCCGCAGAACTACTTCCGTTGACACCGTCTGTTACTGTGCTTGCCGTTAAATCAACAGTTGACGGGCTACATACTGATGCTGGATTCGTTATTATTAAAGTTGGTACAGCATCTGCGTTTGCTGTAGCACTTGTACCTACACCTTGCCCTTGTGTATTATTAGTTCCGTCAGCAGAACCACCAGAATTAACTATATTAGGAACACCATCACTATCTACTCCTCCTGTTATTCTACCGCTTGATAAGTCTGATATATCCACATCTTCATTCCCTTCTATAGCATCAAAACAACCATCTCCATCTGAATCGGTATCTAAATAATCTGGAATATTATCATTATCCGTATCAACACAAGATGAATACACTTTTACTGCTCCACCAATTCTATCTGGCCCTGAACCATCTTGATTTATGACATTGAAATTATTTATTCCTGCTAAAAAAGAAATAGTATTAAAAGAAGAACCATCTCTGGGTTGCATTAACTCTAAAGATGTAGAACTCGTTGATCGAGAACCATATACTGTAATATTTCCAGAAAAATCAATTTCGACCTTTAATCTTGGTATACCGTTAGTGTTTGCTAACCATGGTGAACTCATTAAAGAATTATCCGAAGTAAATTCCATAATTACTTCTCCTGAATTGACAATATTCTCTAATTGTAATACATTATTTGTATTTAATCCTCCGCCATTTATTTCTATCGCTACAGAGTTATCTACATAATAAAAATCAAATACCGCTGAAGAAACTGCTGATTGTGAAAAACTAGTGGTACTTCCTCCATCACCTCCAAAAACAGCAAAATAATTAGTTGTACAGGCTCCTTCCGAAGAATCAAGAATACCATCGTTATCATCATCTAAGTCACAAACATCATTTATACCATCTGAATCTGCATCATTTGTATCAACTATTACTGTCACCACCGCTGTTGGAGAACTCTCACATGCCACTCCATTTTGCGTAGATATTGTAATCCTCCTAAACTGTGTTGTAACTGTTAAAGCAGCTGGATCATAAATCGATGATGTTTCTCCAGAAATAGTACTCCAATTAGTTCCATCTTCACTCATTTCCCATCGGTAACTTATTGTACCACTTCCACTACCATCTACATCGCTTGTAAATGCTACAGGGTTTCCTCCACTGCAAATTACTTGATCTCCTGCAATGGTTCCTTCGGTAACTTCATCTTGAATTGTTACTACAACTGGCTCTATTTCATAACAACCACTAGCTGATGTTAATTTTATATAATAAGTTCCACTGGTAGCAACCGCTGCAGGAGTTGCCAATGTATTAGTAGCCGCAGCATCTGTCCAATATGTTAATGTCCCTACTGTACTACTTCCATTAGTCCCGTTAGTTATATTACTTGCAGTTAAGTCTACCGTGTTTGAGAAGCACACCGTAGGTGGTGGTGTAATGATTAAGTTTGGACTTGCATCAGCACTAAACACTAATTTTGAACCAACTCCTTGTCCTTCATCTCCTCCAGCATCTGCTGCTCCACCAGAATTTACCAAGTTTGGCACACCGAAATTAGTAATCCCCCCCGTTGAAGAGTAATCTATTCTATCATTTCCATCTAAATTAGAAGGTAAAACACTTTCATCTCCTTCCACTGCATCTGGACAACCATCAGCATCAGAATCATTATCTAATCTATCAACAATTGTATCTCCATCTGTATCAATATCAATACATTCTGTAGAACTAAAAGCTGGGTAAGAAAAAGAATCTACGTATATTCGCCTGCTTGAATTTGTCTGAAAGTTTGTTCCTCTAACTCTAATATACCTTGCAGCTGTACTTAAAACATATGCGATATTCTTATATGAATTGCTAGCTGAGTATGTATCTGTTAATGTATTTTCAAATGCAGAACCGTTTATAGATTGATCAATTAAAACACTTACACGATTATGAGCATTAGTCTGTGTTCTAATAGTAATGGTAGTGCCTTGTGGAACGACTTGACCTAAATCTACCGTTAAGAATTCTCCTGGATAATCTATATAAGCATCAACATTATCACTTACACCTAACGCCTCGTTTCTATTATGCCCATTACTTGAAAAAACAGCTGAGGCATTTCCAGCAGGTGTATTAGTTGTTGTACAATTTTGTTCATCAGTATCTAAAATACCATCATTATCATCATCTAAGTCGTATACGTCAGCTACATTATCTCCATCTGTATCGGTAGCACAATCTGTTGTTGCTGTACTGCCTCCATCTGCCAAAGTGATATTTGTTGCTTGACCTGAGTAATTCGTAACTAACAAAGCATAATATTTACCAGAAATTACTGTTGGTATATTAAAAGTAAAAAATGACTCGGGTTCATAATCGCAATCTAGTGGTGTTGAAAAAGAACCACATTGCCCTATCATATCTGAGATAGAATTAAATGGCCCCCATATAGCCCCATCTACATCTACAGATGTTGTACCATTGGTATTAGTCTGATTAATTATTAAGCTTCCCCCTGTACTTACTTGAAAGAAAAACCATTTAGAATTTGGAGTTGACCCTAAACAACCATAATCATTACCAGGATTTATAGTTTCTGCTGAGCCACCAGATGTTTCTGCTGCATACACCTGAGTAGTACCTATACAAACAGGGGTGTAATCCTCAATAACACTACAATCTTGTCCATAAGATCTAACTGAAAATAAGAGAATTAATACTAAAAAGAAAATCTTTTTATATGTACCGATTTTAGCAATGTAGTTTTCCCCCATAATAATACATTTTTATATATACAATGTTATGCCTCATTTTTTTAAGGCTCTTATTTTTTCAATAAACAATACGGTGAGATATAAAAAACCCCACACAAAAAAATGTTAAGTTGCTCTTTTACAACTTATTTCTTGTGGGGGGCTCCTAAAATTTTGAGTATGCAAAAGTAAACATTTTTTACTTTCACTAAAATATTAGATGTAAAATTAACAGTTTAAGTCACATTATAGTTAAAAAAAATAAGTTTTATTTACCAAATCAATAAAAACTATACAAAACAATCTTTTAAAACTACTTTTAAAGAATTTAATCTTCTAACTTAAACACATATACAAATAACTAAAAAAAATGCTTTAAAACAAATAAAACAGCCTATTATTTTTTTAACACTCTTTTTAACTGCATCAATACATAGTTGACCTCTTCAATTGTATTTAGCTTACTAAAGGAAAACCGTACAGATGTTTTCTTTTCATCTTCTCCTCTCAAAAACTCCTGTAACACATGAGATCCTTTACTACTTCCACTTTGACAGGCACTTCCACCAGAAACTACTACTCCTATCAAATCTAAATTAAACAGCAGCATCTTATCTTCAATTGGAAATCGTAAATTCAATATCGTATAACTTGTTTTTTCTATCAATTCTCCATTAACCTCTATCTTCGGGATTAGCTCTTGTATTTTTTTTGCAAAATATTTTTTTAGTCCTCTGATATACTCTTTATCTTTTTCTAAGTTTTCACAAGCAATGACCAGCGCTTTTTCCATACCAACAATAGAATGTACATTTTCAGTACCAGACCTTATTCCCTTTTCTTGCTCACCTCCGTGCAACATCGGTAGTATTCCTATCCCTTTTTTAAAGTAAGCAAATCCTACCCCTTTAGGTCCATGAAATTTATGTGCACTAGCAGCAATAAAATCTATTGGTGTTTTTTGTAAATCTATAGCATAATGTCCTATAGCTTGTACGGTATCTGAATGCAAATACGCATTATACTCTTTACATAATGCAATAACCTCTTCAATAGGCAATAGGTTACCAATTTCGTTATTCACATACATCAAACTCACCAAAGTTTTTTTCTTTGATTTATTTAGCAAGTCCCCCAGACTCTCCACTGAAACAGTTCCAGTTTCATTTACCCTAACGTAGTCTACAGTTATTTTATACTTTTTTTCTAAAAATTGTACCGTATTTAAAACTGCATGGTGTTCAATTTTTGAGGTAATAATTCTTTCTACTCCTAAATTTAAAACCGCATTGAATAAAATTAGGTTATCTGCCTCTGTTCCACCAGCCGTGAATATAATTTCACTTGAAGACACATTAAGTTGTTTAGCTATATTTTTCCTAGCTGTTTCAACCGCTGCTTTGGCTTTTCTACCATATTGATGTGTAGAAGAAGGATTCCCAAAATTAGTTTGCATTGACTGCCAAACAGCCTCAATAACTTCAGGCAACATAGGTGTTGTTGCTGCATTGTCTAAATAAACAGAATTCATAACACAAAAATAAGGTTTTCTAATAGACCGATGCATCTATTAGCTTTTCAAATAGTAAATTATTGATTTTGATAAATATACACTTCTGTCGCTCCTTGTCCGTATTTTTGATAAGAAGCATCGTAATATTTAACAGCATAGTTGTTTAATAAATATTGCAACTCTGTTTTTAAAACTCCATCTCCTACTCCATGAATAAAAACCAGCTTAGAAATTTTTTTTGACATGCAGTATTCTAACTTGTGCTTTGCTGTATTAATTTGTAATGATAAAATATCGAAATTATCCATTCCTCTTGTAGATTTTACCAATTTTTCAACATGTAAATCCACCTCCATTACTACTTCTTTTTTATCCTTTACAAAAGAGGTTTTCTTCTTTTTTTCTTTCGATTGAATTTTAGCTTTCAACATCGGGTTATTGATATCAGAATACTTACTTAACTCACTTTGATCTAATTCTATTCTTACGAGCTCTTTCTTAGCAAAACAGTACTCCATACCATCCGAATCTAATATAAAAACATCGTTTCCAATTAATTTGACAACCACCCCATTAATATTGGCATCTATAACAGCTACTTTATTTCCTATTTCTAAACACATCCTTAACCTTTATTTAATTAACTAAAAGAGTATTAGCTTGTATTTTTGCAAATAATTTTACGCTGCAAAAGAACTGCAAATAAATGATAAACACTAAGAATATCGATACAAAAATTTTCTTTGAAGAAGCAAGAAAAGAGTTAATTCTTTCTGAAGATCGAAAAGAATTGTTACTTGAAATTGCCGATACCATTTTTGATGAATTTAAAGATAGAGAAAAAATAAATTTAAACTTTATTTGCACTCATAATTCTCGCAGGAGTCAGTTTGCACAGGTATGGAGTTTTTTTGCTATTGAATATTTCAATTTAAAAAACATATTCACTTATTCAGGAGGTACTGAAACAACTTCTTTCCACAGGAATACAGTTAAATGTTTACAAAAAACTGGTTTTATCTTTAGTGTCGTTGATTTTTCTCATCAAAATCCCAGATATTTAGTTTCTTTTAATGACACTAAAAAATCTATTTTAGGGTTTTCAAAACTATACGATCATCCTCAAAATAGTTATCCTTTTATTGCTATTACTACTTGTGACAATGCGGATCAAAACTGCCCATACATTCCCGATGCTATTGAACGTTTTCACTTACCGTATAGCGACCCAAAAGAATCAGACAATACAGAGCTTACCGAAGAAACATACCTAAAAACAAGCAAACAAATAGCTGGAGAATTCTTTTTTATTTTCAACGAAATTAAACAACAGTTATCTTAGTTACACTTCTATACTTTTATCGTAAGGAATGCTTTTTAATATGTGATTAATTACACTTATTCTCGCCATTGTTTTTCTATTAGCCCTAATAACTTTCCAAGGAGATGTTTCTGTGTTGGTTTTTGAAAACATTGCTTTTTTATACTCTGTATAGTCATCCCAAAGCTCTTGCGCCTTTTCATCTACAGGTGTCATCTTCCATTGTTTTAATGGATTATTTTTTATGTCGTTAAAGCGTTTCGCTTGTTCTTTCTTATTAATAGACATGTAAATTTTCACCAAACGAATACCCGATTCTAAGATCATGCGTTCAAAATCATTTACTTGATTCATGAAGATTTCATACTCTTCTTGCGTACAAAAGCCATTAACGGGTTCCACCACAGCTCGATTATACCAACTTCTATCAAAAAAAACGATTTCTCCTGCTTTAGGAAACTGCTCTACATATCGTTGAAAATACCATTGTGTTTTTTGATCTTCATTCGGCTTCGGAAGTGCTACAATTCTCATATGACGAGGATTGATACGCTCTGTAATTCTACGTATTGCTCCTCCTTTTCCCGCTGCATCTCTACCTTCAAAAATTACAATTATTCGTTCATTCTCCTTAATTGCCCATGCTTGCAAACGAATTATTTCAACTTGTAATTTTTTTAACTTTCTTTCATAATCAACATATCGAACTGCTCTTTCTAAATTAAAAGATTTCGACAATAAAGCTTTTAAGCCTCTAGTTGTATTTAATTTATTTACATCTCTTTGAGTTAAATTCCCCATACTTAATCTAAATGTTTTACTGAACGATAATAGCGCATTACTATATTTGGATCTGGTGTTAGAACTGTTTGAGCCTCTTCTCTTCCCTCATAATCAAACTGCGATAATACATGACGCATGCATTCTACCCTAGCCTCCTTTTTGTTATTTGTCTTTACAACTATCCATGGACTATAAGCTGTATGAGTTTTACTAAACATCTCGTTCTTGTAATAACTATATTTATCCCATAACTCTTGTCCTCTTTTATCTACAGGACTAAACTTCCAACGCTTTAAAGGATTGTTATTTCGAGAATTAAAACGACGTAATTGTTCATCTTTAGATATTGATAACCAAAATTTTATAACCACCACGCCATCTTCGTATAACATATGCTCAAATTCTGGTACCTGAACCAAAAAATTATTATACTGGTCATCTGTACAAAACCCCATTACGGGTTCTACCACAGCTCGATTATACCAACTACGATCAAAAAACACGATTTCTCCAGGGTTCGGCAATTCTTTAATATATCGCTGAAAATACCACTGCCCTTTTTCTACTTCTGTAGGCTTATTTAAAGCTACCAAACGAGTGGAACGCGGATTCATATGTTCCATAAAGCGTCGAATACTTCCACCTTTACCAGCGGCATCCCTTCCTTCAAAAATAACAGCCACCCGTTTTTTATTTTTTGCTATCCATTGTTGAAGTTTCACTAATTCTATTTGCAACTTCCTTAACTCTTCTTCATAATTTAGCTTCACCTGAACCTTCGTGATAGATATTCCTTTTTCTTTAATAATAGCCAACAATTCTTCATTTGTTGATACACTTTCAAAATCTTCAATTGTTAATACAGGTTCTTCTTTCATAAGTATATTAATTATTCTTGTTGATAATTTAATCAAGGTTGTGCTAAAATAATACGATATTTACAGCTATGAAAAAAAATGTACTACTTTTATTTACCTTACTTTCTCTTCCTTCTTTCTCTCAACACAAATATGCAAAAGAGTTTAGTTTTATAAATGATAATGACTTATATATATCTACCCACCAAGATCGATATTATACCAATGGAGCTTTTTTAACATACCGTTTCTTAAGTAAGAATCAAAATAAAAATGTTGATAAAAAAATATATGAGATTCAATTAGGACACCATATGTATACACCTTACAAAGCTATTGTAGAAACGGTTGAAGAACACGACCGTCCGTTTGCTGGTTATCTGTTTGGTAGTTTTGGTGTTAATAAGTTTTATACAAACGAGTCTATTTTAAAAACAGCTATACAAATAGGCGCTATAGGCTCATCATCATTTGGTGAAGAACTACAGGGCATTATACATAAAATATATGGTTTTAAAGAAGCTACAGGTTGGAACTATCAAATAAAAGATGCAGTTACTCTTAATTTAAAAGCCGATTACATAAAAAAGATAACTAGAGACAATCTCTTCGATCTTACTTGGGTTAGTTCTGCCAGACTAGGTACTGTATATACTGATTTTTCAACTGGTTTATACTCTCGTATTGGGTTCAAACCTTTAGAAAACATTATTAATTCTATCGCTTTCCATGGAAACTTGAACAATCAAAATACCAATTTTAATAATAAAGCCGAGGTGTTTCTATACCTAAAACCAATGCTACATTATATTGCCTATGATGCCACTATAGAAGGTAGCTTTTTAAACAATGGAAGTCCAGTTACATTTGATATAAAACCTTTTACGTTTACTACAGAGATCGGAATTCGTTTTACCAGTAATCGTTTTAATTTTGGATATGTTGTAAATTACCACACAAAAAAACTCAAAAGTTCACGTGTTCCCAAAGGAAATTTTTACGGTTCAATACAGTTAAATTATCAGTTTAATTAAGCTTCTTGCATACTTACAAAAAAATAATTTTTAAAATCATCAAATTAAGATATATTTGTAAGTCTAATAAATAGAAAAATTACTAAATGAAATTTATCGTATCTAGCTCACAATTATTAAAACAACTACAAGTTTTAGGTGGGGTTATAAATAGCAATAACACGTTACCAATTTTAGATAACTTTTTATTTGAACTATCTGAAAACGAATTAAAAATATCAGCTTCCGACCTTGAAACGACAATGTCGTCTGTTATTGAAGTTGAAAGTACTGATACCGGAGCTATTGCTATAAATGCTCGTTTATTATTAGATACTTTAAAAACATTTCCTGAACAACCACTTACTTTTAAAGTTGAAGGAGACAACACTATTGAAATTATTTCTGAGCAAGGAAAGTATGATATGGCATACTTTAGTGGCGATGAGTTCCCTAAAGCAGTAGAATTACCTTCTCCTAGCAGTACAGAAATTCCATCTCATATTTTGGCTACGGCAATATCTAAAACCATTTTTGCGGCTGGTAATGATGATTTACGTCCAGTTATGAGTGGTGTATTTTTCCAGTTCAATTCAAAAGAATTAACTTTTGTAGCTACCGACGCTCACAAATTAGTAAAATACACTCGTACTGATATTACTGCTGATAAATCAGCTGAATTTATTATGCCTAAAAAACCTTTAAACTTATTGAAAGGAATTTTAGGGGGTTCAGAAAACAACGTTACGATTGAATACAACGACACTAATGCTAAATTCACTTTTGACAATGTGGTATTAATTTGTCGTTTAATTGACGGAAAATACCCCAATTACGAAGCTGTTATTCCAAAAGAGAATCCAAACAAATTAACTGTTGATCGAGCTTCTTTCTTAAACTCTGTTCGTCGTGTATCTATTTTCTCTAGCAAAACAACACATCAAATTCGCTTGAAGATGGCAGGTACTGAGTTAAATATTTCTGCTGAAGATTTAGATTACTCAAACAAAGCCGACGAACGATTAAACTGTGATTATCAAGGAGATGATATGCAAATAGGGTTTAACTCTCGTTTTTTAAGCGAAATGTTAAACAATTTAAACTCTAACGATGTTTTAATTGAAATGAGTTTACCAAATAGAGCTGGAATTTTAACTCCAATTGACGGAACTGAAGAAGGAGAATTAGTAACGATGTTAGTAATGCCTGTGATGTTAAACGGATAATAAAATCCTTTATACATAAAAATTACAAAAGCCACAGAATCAAAACTCTGTGGCTTTTGTAATTTTATTAACGTCTTTCTCTTTCAAAAATGATAAATAATTGTAAATTTACCTCTTTCAAACTTTATAAATTATAATGGGTAGAATTATTGCAATTGCAAATCAAAAAGGTGGCGTAGGTAAGACTACTACATCTGTAAACTTAGCTGCGGCTTTAGGTGTTTTAGAAAAAAAAGTATTGTTAATTGATGCCGATCCCCAAGCAAATGCTACTTCTGGTTTAGGTTTAGACGTTGAAAGTGTAGAAATTGGAACATATCAGGTTTTAGAACATACAATTCCTGCAAAGGACACTGTTTTAAAAACAGACTCTCCTAACGTTGACTTAATCCCTGCTCATATTGATTTAGTAGCTATTGAAATTGAATTGGTAGACAAACAACAACGCGAGTACATGTTAAAAAAAGCGTTAGAAGAGATTAAAGATGATTACGATTTTATTTTAATTGATTGTGCTCCATCTTTAGGTTTAATAACCTTAAACTCTCTAGTAGCAGCTGATTCTGTTGTTATTCCGATTCAATGTGAATACTTTGCTTTAGAAGGTTTAGGAAAATTATTAAACACCATTAAGAGTGTTCAGAAAATACACAATCAAGAATTAGAAATTGAAGGTTTGTTATTAACTATGTTCGATTCTCGTTTACGTTTATCAAATCAAGTTGTAGATGAAGTACGCAAACACTTCAGTTCTATGGTTTTTGAAACAATAGTGCATAGAAATATCCGTTTAAGTGAAGCACCAAGTTATGGCGAAAGTATAATTTCATACGATGCAACGAGTAAAGGTGCTGTAAATTACTTAAATTTGGCAAACGAAATTTTAACTAAAAACGCATAATTACTGTAAATGGCAAAAGCAACAAAAAAACAAGCTTTAGGTAGAGGTTTATCAGCATTATTAAAAGAAACTGCAGAAGTAAATTCGGCAGAAGACAAAAATGCCGATAAGTTAGTGGGAAACATTATTGAGATTGATATTAATTCGATTGATGTAAATCCGTACCAACCTAGAACTTATTTTGATGAAGAAGCGTTGCGCGAATTGGCTAGTTCTATCAAAGAGTTAGGTGTTATTCAGCCTATTACTGTACGCAAACTATCTAGTAATAAGTTTCAATTAGTTTCTGGTGAGCGTCGTTTTAGAGCCTCTAAACTTATTGGTAACAAAACAGTTCCTGCTTACATTCGTTTGGCAAACGATCAGGAAATGTTGGAAATGGCATTGGTAGAGAATATTCAACGTAAAAACTTAGATCCAATTGAAGTTGCCCTTTCTTACCAACGCTTAATTGATGAAATTCAACTTACACAAGAAGAGTTAAGTACTCGTGTAGGTAAAAAACGCTCTACGGTTACCAACTATTTACGCTTACTTAAGCTAGATCCTATTATTCAAACAGGAATGCGTGATGGCTTTATTTCAATGGGTCACGGTCGTGCATTGATTAATGTTGATAGTAACTCTGATCAATTAAATATTTATGAGAAAATTGTTCGTGATAAACTATCAGTACGTCAAACTGAAGAGCTCGTAAAAAACTTAAAAGCGGGTAAGGTTGCTAAAACAACCAAAAAGAAGGTTTTACCAAATTATATTTCTGATAGTGTAAAAGATATTAGTGATTATTTTGGGCATAAGATTGATGTGACTGTTAATAATCGTGGAAAGGGTAAAATTTCTATTCCTTTTCATTCGGAAGAAGACTTTAACCGTATTAAAAACTTACTAAAGTAATTGAACGTACGTGTAATCATATTCGCTTTTTGTAGTCTTTTTTTGTTTCAAAATACTTTTGCTCAAAAAGATTCTATTGCTGTTAGGGCTAAACAACTTCAGTTAACAAGCGACAAATACAATCCTTTGTCGCCTTCTAAAGCAGCCTTTTATTCGGCTATTTTTCCTGGAGGCGGACAAATTTATAATGGAAAATACTGGAAAGCTCCTATAGTATGGGCAGCAATGGGTGCCAGTGCTTATTTTTATATTGATAATAGCGATCAGTACGATCGCTACCGAACTGCCTTTAAACTTCGTAAACAAGGATTAAAAGACGAATTTACTAGAGATGATGGAACCGTTCTTATTTCTACAACGGGCTTAGAAAGCGCCCAAAAAACCTTACGTAAAAATAGAGATTTATCTTTGTTAACAGGGGTGCTTTTATATGTTTTACAAATTGTTGAAGCCAGTGTTAATGCACATTTGTTACAATTTGACACAGATGATAGCTTATCTGTAAAACCAGTAATCACTCCAGATCCTTTATTTATCGAAGCACCGAAAGTTGGTTTAACACTAAAATATTCTTTTTAAGATGAAAATAGCCTTACTTGGTTATGGTAGAATGGGTAAAGAAATTGAAAAAATTGCTTTACAAAGAGGACATGAAATTGTTATAAAAACTTCTGGAAAAGAAGAGTATGATATTACAAAAGCTGATGTAGCCATTGATTTTAGTATTCCTTCTTCTGCATATAACAATATTAGCAACTGTATTAACAATAATGTACCAGTTATTTCTGGAACTACTGGCTGGTTAGATAAATACAACGATATTGTTGATTTATGTAATGACAAGAAAGGTGCATTTATTTATGCCTCTAACTTTAGCTTGGGAGTTAATGTTTTCTTTGAATTAAACAAACAGCTTGCAAAAATGATGAGCACTTTAGAGCAGTACAATGTTTCTATTGAAGAGATTCATCATACTAAAAAGTTAGATGCTCCAAGTGGTACTGCAATTACATTGGCAGAAGGTGTTATTGAAAATACTAACCAAAAAGCTTGGGAATTAGACAAAAAAACATCTGAAGAAAATATTCCTATTACAGCTATCAGAACTCCGGATGTTCCGGGTACTCACACCGTGACTTATAATTCTGAAATAGATACTATTGATATTAAACACACTGCTCATAATCGTCAAGGCTTTGCTTTAGGTGCTGTAATTGCTGCTGAGTGGTTACATAATAAAACAGGTGTTTTTACCATGCGAGATGTGTTAAACTTAGGTTAATAACGTAACAAACAACTCAAAAAACACACAAATAAAATTGAATTTTATTCCTTACAAGGAACTACAAAATATATAGATTATGACATTTACTGAATGGTTTTTATTCTTTTTATTCATACAAGTTGTTCATTTTTTAGGTACTTGGAAATTATATACCAAAGCTGGTAAAAAAGCTTGGGAAGCTGCTGTACCTATTTATAATGCCATCGTATTGATGCAAATAATAAATCGTCCAAAATGGTGGGTGATTTTATTATTTATTCCTATTGTAAACCTATTAATGTTCCCTATAATTTGGGTTGAGACTTGTAGAAGTTTTGGTTTTAACAAAAGACCTGACACTATTTTGGCGATTCTAACTTTAGGCCTATATATCTATTATATCAACTACTTTACAAATGCAGAGTATATAGAAAACAGAAGTTTAAAACCTAGATCTCCTTTAGGTGAATGGGTTAGCTCTATTGCTTTTGCTATTATAGCTGCTACTTTAGTGCATACTTATTTTATGCAGCCATATACCATTCCTACATCTTCTTTAGAAAAAACCTTATTGGTTGGTGATTACTTGTTTGTAAGTAAATTTCATTATGGCGCTCGTGTTCCTATGACTACAATCGCAGCACCTATGGCACATGATACAATTCCTGGGTTGGGTGTAAAATCATTTTTATCTGATGATAAGAACAAGGAAGGTTTATTAAACAAGCTTTCTTTACCATATATGCGCGTTCCTGGTTTTCAAAAAATTAAGCGTAACGATATAGTTGTTTTTAGCTGGCCTTCAGATTCCTTAGCAACAATGTGGGGAGATAATTCTGGGAAATTTACTTATAAGCCTATTGACAAACGTACCAACTATGTAAAACGCGCTGTAGGTACTCCTGGTGATAGCTTAGAAGTACGTGATGGTTATGTATTTATCAACGGAAAAAAAACGGTATTACCTGATAGAGCAAAGCCACAATGGTACTTTTTTATTGACACCAATGGAGAAAACTTACCTCAGAATGTTATCAGCGAGTTTAATAAAAATAAAGAAGGTCAAATGACTAATGATGGCAGATATGCTCTAAACTTGACAGATGATGAAGCTGCTTTAATAGCTAAAAACCCTATTGTAAAAAGTATAGAAAAGCACATAACTCCAAAAGGGACTTACGATAAATCTGTTTTTCCTCACGACCCAAGATATGCTTGGTCTACTGATAACTTTGGACCAATATATATTCCTAAAAAAGGAGTTACTGTTGAATTAAACTCTAAAACCATTCCTTTTTATGAGCAGATTATTCGCAGATATGAGAATAACAACTTAACAACCTTTGGAGACGACATTTATATCAATGGTAAGAAAGCAAAAGAATATACTTTTAAGCAAGATTACTACTGGATGATGGGAGACAATCGTCAACGCTCATTAGACGCTAGAAATTGGGGATATGTACCTTTTGACCATGTGGTTGGTAAACCTGTAATGATTTGGTTAAGTTGGGATGCCAACGCGCCTAGTTTTATTGCTAAATTAAATTCTATTCGTTGGGATAGAATGTTCACTACTGTTGGCGGTAGTGGTAAACCTGTTTCTTATCTTTGGTTAGTTTTACTATTAATTGGAGGTTATACTGTATATAGTTTTAGAAAAAGTAAAAAGAAGAAAGCGTAATGTCACTTTTTATCCCTACTTACTTTGCTCCTATTTCACAGTATGCAGCAATCTATCAATCGGATGCTATTACTTTTGAAATAGAAGATAACTATCAAAAACAGACCTATCGAAATCGTTGTTATATTTATGGAGCAAACGGTAAATTAGCTCTGAATATTCCTGTTAAACACAAGATAAGTGAAGGTAGAAAGAAAACAAAAGACACCTTAGTTGAAAATGATTTTCCATGGCAACAACAGCATTTTAAATCGTTACAATCTGCTTATCGCTCTTCTCCCTTTTTTGAGTTTTTTGAAGAAGATTTACTGAAAATTTTCAATAAAAAATATACCTATTTGCAAGATTTAACTATCGACACTCACTTATTTGTATGTGATGCCTTGGAAATAGAACAACAATTTAACAAAACGACTAGTTACGAGCTCCTCCCTAAAAATACTGATTTTAGAGCCCTAGCTATTGCTAAAAAAGGAATTGAAATAGAAATGGATACTTACATTCAAATGTTCGATGATAAGTATGGCTTCATCCCTAATTTATCAATTTTAGATCTTCTATTTATGGAAGGTGCTAACACTATTAGCTTTTTAGAAAAAATTAATGTAAATTTGAGATAGTCCCCTCTAATTATTTCATCCTTATATTATTTACTTATGGAGTTTTTTAGAGAGTTTTCCCAAAATTTCCATCCTTTATCTGAAGGTGCTTTAAATAAAATTTTTAAGATTTTATCCCTACAAAAATTTTCTAAAAACTATAAACTAGTTTCTTTAGGTCAGAAGCCTACAAATATATATATCTTAAAAAAAGGTATTATAAGGTCATATAACATAGATATCAAAGGAAAAGAGCACACCAAAACTCTTTACACACCAGTAATTACATCTGGTAACCTCGGTGCTTTGATTAAAAATGAGCCTTCTGAGTTAATTTACGAGTGCTTAACAGACTGTGAAGTTTTAGAATGCAATTATCATGATTTTTATAAGCTTTCTTTACAGCATCATGAAATTTCTATTTTCCACTACAAAATACTACAAAACATATATATTAGAGAAGAATCTAAAATTTTAGAATTACAAATGTTAGATGCTACTCAAAGGTATAAAAAGCTACAAGAAAACCACCCTAATATTGGCAACCTTATTAATCAATATCACATAGCCTCTTACCTTAATATCACTCCAGTTCAGCTGAGTAGAATAAGAAGTAATTATATTTATTAACATATGTTAACGGTGGTATTATAAAACTGTCTTACATTTGTCTCTGTAATTAACAAGTTACATACCCCTTAAAATATTTCAGACCTAATTTCCCCTTAAAGTTAGGTCTGTCTTTTAACTTCTACAACTGAAAGTTTTTTATTAACTTAGTGTTTTTACCCTCACTATTATCATATAACTTGTTAATTATGAATGATGATATAAAAAACTTTGTTCATCACTTTATTGATTTACCTGACGATTTAGTTTCTCTCTTTGAAGGCATTGTTACTTATGTAGAGTTGAAACCCTATGAATTTTTCACAAAAGAAGGTGAATACTCAAATCATTTTTTTATAATCAAAACAGGAATCATGCGGTCCTACTTATTAAACGAAAAAGGGTCGGAAACAACTAGAGCTTTTTTTATTTCTGGCGATATTTCTGGTGCTAATTCTGCTATGATGCAAAAAACTGCTTCCGAAGTAAACTATCAAGCTTTAACAAAAGTAACAGGTTATAAAGGAAATTACGATAAACTTATAGAGCTAACATTGCGGTATAAAGAGTTTATTTTATATAAAAACTCTTGAAAATGCTTATTTAAAAGCAGAAAAATTACTTTTAGATATCTCTACACTTAGCTCCACAGAAAGATATATTACTTTAAAAAAAAGGATTCCAGATGTTGATAAACTAATTACACAGCGACACATAGCATCCTATTTAAATATTTCTCCTGTGCAACTTAGTAGAATTAAAAAAAAACTAAATAATCTATAATTTTAAGGATATAAAAGAAGGGTGTTTACTTATTTTTTATATATTTGTCGGCGAAGCATTTCCCCCTTTTTAATGTTTCATTCCCCCTTATTATTAAGAAAAGACTTGTTCCCTTTGTGTGCAGGTCTTTTTATTTTATAAACCTTTTTACCAAGTTATTTATCTGTTCTGAAATAGATAACTTTACTACTACAAAAACATAAACTACAATAATTAATACACTTTTTAAAATAATATTTATTATTGGGTGAATTGGAAAATCAAAAAGATAAAGCTCAGGTATGGAGAAATTCCAAAAATTAAACCCCATAAACATCGTTAAGACAATAAGAATCATTAAAAATGTTTTATTTGTAAAAGGAGTCATATTAAACTTTTCTTTTACAAACCATAATTTAAAAGTGTTAGACACTATAACAGTAATTAAAGTAGCTAAAGCCAATCCTTCAGTTCCCATACCTAAAGCATTGTAAAAATAATCGTTTAAAAAGTATACTGAAAGGGCCATCCCCACTCCTACGGGTAATGTAATGCGATAAAATTTAGAATTACTAATAATAGCTCCATTGCTTCCTAAAGACATTAAAAACAATTTTGCTGATGAAATTAGCAATACAACTAATGCTCCTCCTTCTGCATAATTTTTATTAGGCATTAACTTGAATAACTCAGCTACATTGCAATTAACTAATATATAAAACAAGCCTCCGATTAATAATAAATTAATAGAGCTTTTTTTATACAAGCTTTCTGTTTCTTTTGGGTTATTTTCATTAATAGCCTTAGAAGTTAATGGTTGTAAAATTTGCCCCATTGCTCTACTCGGCGCTTCTATAAAGGTTCCTATAAACACCGCTACTGTATAATATGCTGCTTTAGCAAAACCTTCTTTACCTGGTATCATTACTTTATCTATATCTAGTATAATAGCTCCTGCACTTCCTGCTAAAATGATGTAAAAAGTATATCGTATGACTTCTTTAAAATTGTTTGGTAAACTAAATGTAAATGTTGGCGTGTACAAACGAAAAGCATATATCATCATTAACAATACTCGAAAAATGTATGCTCCTGTCATGTAGACTAAAAACTCTTCTTTGCTTATCAAATTAAAGTACACAGCAAAAAGCAAAACCATTACTGCCACTCTATTATATAATTCTTTTAAAATATTTCCAAAAACAGATTGCATTTGTACTCTAGACCAAGAATAAAACACTTCAAAATAAGCACAAGCAACTGCTATTATATAAATATAAATAGTATAGTCTTCAATAATCAAATTCTCTTTGGAACCACTCTCTACAACATAAGTCATTATCCAATTATGAAAAAAATCCCAAAAGTATCCAATTGGAATTGCTATAAATAGCGGTAGAAATATTACAGAGCTTAAAAACTTATCTTTTTCTATTTTTGAAGTATACCCGGAAAAAAACTTGATGATGGTAAAATGAACTCCAAAAGCTGTTATAGGCATGATTAAGTTTGAAGCTGAAAAAACATAAGTCGCCAATCCGTAATATTCATCTCCTAAAAATCTCGTATACAACACCAAAGTGTTAATACCCCCTATTAAAAAACCTAAATAGATTATTAACGTGTTTCTGAACGATTGTTTAAATACAATTCCCAATTTTTTCTTTTGTTAATTTTAAATAGTAATGATATCCTTTTCGACTACATTGTTACACTTACGCTGCATTTTAAAACTCATCTGCATATATTCAAACAAGTGTTCTCCAGTATTTTCTCAAATTATCATTACACTTATTTTATAATTATAGTAGTTAAATCTTCTTATACCTAGCACTCAATTTACAGTACCTACTTATTTCAAATTACGAGTTAATCATTTGTTTAAGTAGGCTTGCTAATTGCGACGTTAATTCTCTTCTATGGTATTGTTTAATATTATTAGAAATTGTAGTGAGTTTTTTGGTTTTATACTCAATATACAACTTTTTTATTTCTTCCTTCATTTTTTCTTTATCACCAAAATCAATAATAGTTCCAGAGTTTGTTTTTGTTAATATCTCTGCTAAATCACCATCTTCAGGCCCCACTGCTAAGATAGGACGTTTTGCTTTTAAATATTCAAAAACTTTGCCTGTTATTATCCCTTTTGCTCCTCTAGTCTTTGGTATTAACAACAATAAAACTTGTGCGCTTCTTTGCAGTTTTACCGACTCACTATGAGACACATAACCAACTAATTTTAAATTCTCTTCTAATTGATTTTTTTTTATGCAAGAAATTGCTTCATTACATATACTACCTACCAATACAATTTCTAAATCGTTTTTAAACTGTTGCTCTTCATCTTTTAATTCTCTTAATACTTCCCATAACGAGTCTGAATTACTTTGCTTAGGCAGTAATCCTATGTATGAAATTGAAAATTTTTCACTTAACAAAACTTCGTCTTCAACAAACTCATCATCATATCCGTTTGTTATAACTTTTACAGGCTTATTCGTTTTTAAAGATAGCTCTTGTTTTAAAAAATTACTAACTGTTACTATAGTATCGGCATTAGTTAAAACTTCTAATTCTAATTTTTTGTTTTTTTTTCTTGAATACTTATTCAACTTAAAATCGTTTAAGTAGTATAAATTCGTCCAAGGGTCTCTAAAATCTGCTACCCACTTTAAAGCAAACTTCTTTTTTAATTCATTAGCTATTAAATGTACACTATGAGGAGGCCCTGTTGATATTACGATATCAACATCATTATTTTTAAGATAGTTGGTTAAGTATTTTACCGATGGTTTTACCCATAAAATTTTAGAGTCTGGGATAAAGAAGTTTCCACGAATCCAAGATAAAACACCTCCTGAACTCACATTAGCGTCTCCTCCTTTTTTTTTCTTTACTCGCGTAAATTTCTGTACATCTAAAAAGGACTGTGAAATTACTTCAACTCCTTTTGTTTCAGTAATCAATTCATCATCTATAACTGAATAATCTACATTTCTTGGAACAAACACAATTGGTGTAATTCCATGATAGGGTAGATACTTCACAAATTTTAACCATCGTTGTACTCCTGACCCCCCTGCTGGTGGCCAATAATATGTAATAATTAGGGCCTTCAATTTAAGCTATTGTATAGATTGATTAATTCTTTTGAAGTTTTATCCCATGTAAACTCATTTCTAACAAAAGCTTTCCCATTCTTCCCCAGTCTTTCTCTTAACTCTTCTTCTTTGTACAGAAGTAAAACTTTCTTAGCAAAATCCGCTGCATTTTTTTCTTCGTGTACCAATCCTGCTTTTACTTTTTCTATTAATTTCTTCTGCGCTGTTGCATTACTTACCAATAAAGGTTTTCCTAAACTCATATATTGGAATAATTTATTTGCATAGGCCACATCATGTTGAACATTTCTATTAAGAGGAGAAATACAAATATCACTTGTTTCAATATATGATGGAAATAATGATACATCTTGCCAACCTTCAAAATCAACATTTTCTTCCAACTTCAATTCTTTAACTTTAGCTTTTAAAATAGTATCAGTTGTATTTTTACCTACAATTACTAGCTTTATGTTTGCTATTTTGTCTTTAATTTCTTTAACTCCTTCAATAGCAGTTAGCAATCCCCGCCTAGTATGTGTGTCTCCTAAATATAATATCACAAACTTGTGATCATACTTTTTCTTAATTCTTTCACTGACGGCATATTTTTCATAGAATGTTTTTCTAATTGTATTAGGCACCAAAACTATTTTATCTTCAGAGACTTTTATTCTGCTTTTCAACTCATTTACAAACTCTTGAGAAACTGTTATTACTTTATCTGACTGTTTAACAAACGCCTCTTCTTTTTTCTTCCATCTTTTTAGTGAGATAATATATTTACCAGGAAATTTTTGCATATGTGGGTAAAACTTCATTACTTCTGGCATATTATCATGTAAATCTAAAACAATTGGTAATCGAAATTTTTTATTTGCAAAAAAAACCGCTTCCGCAATTCTAATATCATGAATATGTATCGCTTCAATGGCATTTCGGCGTAAAAAATTGACTACTTTTCTTTTCATTATTAAAGAATAAAAAGGAAGTGTGTAAGCTAATGCAGATAATTTATACTCTAGCTTATTTGATTGATATCTCTTTACCTTTATCTCATTAATAAGTTCTTCTGAAGATTCGTTTCCGTAGGTCAAACAAAATAAAAAAACCTCATGACCTGATTTTATTAACTCTATCGCTTCATTTTCAACACGTGGATCAGGTGGAAAGTTCTTATCCAAAATCATCCCTATCCTCATTTCTCTATACTTTTTTCTGCATACACAGCGTAGTATCTAGGTGTATATGTTCTTAAAACAGGTCTAAATCCTATTTTTCTAACCGGGCTAGTCCACTTTTCTCTATCAATAATTTTCCAACCTGATTTTTCTAACAACCAATCATATTGCCAATCTTCAAACTCGTGATAGTGTCTATCCCACATATCTGTTTTACTTCTGTAAGCACTTTTAAACCACAACCTTAAAGGAATAGTGGTGATGATTTTTGAAGTGTTTATTTCTCTCAACACATTAAAAGGAGCGATTAAATGCTCTAAAATTTCAAAAGCTGTTACAGCATCAACATTATAATCTTTAACTATTTGAGGCAATAAATCTAAGTCTTCTCCATTGGTATTATATACCGTATAACCGTGTTGTTCCATGATTTCAGAGAACGAATTACGGACTCCTAAATCTAATATGGTTGCTGGGGCAGGAAGGTGCTTCTGTAAAAATTCAAGGGTATGTTTAAATCTTTTTTGAGGTAGTTTAGAATACATGAACATTATTTTAACAACAAATGTATTACTATTTTATCATTTCAAACAACAATGCCTTAAATTGAATTGCGTAAATATTCTAGAATAAAAAAAAGCGAAAGTTACCTTTCGCTCTAAACCTTTTAATTTTCCATAGCAATTCGCACTTAACTATAAGTGCATTTTTTGTACAACAAACATACCATTGTTCTCTCCATAAAAAAAGCATTATACTCCGTATTTTATAAAAAGCATTAACAAAAATGTTATCTTTGGTTTCTAAAAATTACTTTTTGTAAAAAGCATAGATTCCCATTTTGACTTTTATATAAATGACCAAGTACTTACTTTTTATATCTATTATCTTTTCTTTTTCAAAGAAAGTTGTTTCGCAAACAACGTATTTGGATTCTATCCATGCAAGTAAAATTTATTATTATAAAAACTTAAATAATGATAGCTTATTTTATTATGCTAAAAGGTTAAGTGAATCAAATAATATCTGTAAAAAATTAGAAGGGGCTAACAGTGTGGCATATAGTTATTACAGGTTGCGAAATTTTGAAAAATCAGAAAAAACTGCTATTCAAGTAATTAAACTAATAGATTCTTTAAACACAAAAGAAAATACCGCCTGCCTTTTAGAAAAAAAAATAGTCTCCCTAAATAGACTTTTTTGGATTAGAAAGAATCAGGAAAACTATAACGATGCTTATCGGTATTTAACATTAATGCAAAGTACCAATGAAAAAATATCAAAGATATCGGGCAGACACCTTAGGTATAAACTTACTATTAAATCTGCTAAAGCAATTGTAAATAGAGCTTTAAAAATGGAGTTGGCAGCAAAGAATATTCTTCTCAGTGCTTATAATGACTCTAAGCAAGAAGTTTATAAAACCCTAAATGACAATCCATTATTCTTAGAACAAAAAGCAAATATTATTAATAGTTTAGGGAATATTTATATGGATTTAAGTATCAAGAACAACAATCCTATTTTTATAGATTCTGCTTCTTTTTATTATGACAAAGCTTTTGAAGTAACTAAACTTTTCAACCCTCCTCATGAAGACTCTGAAATTATTTATAATTTTAGAAAAACTGAAGTATTAATTGCTAGAAAAGATTTTTCAAAAGCAATTAATTTAGTTAACAATTACAAAAACATAAGTAATGGTTCTCCTTATCTCGATAGAGAGTATTTTCAAAAGGCTATTTGTTTTCACAACTTACAAGAGTCTGATTCTGCCATTTATTATTCAAACAAGCTTATAAAAAATTATAAAAATTGTGAAACAAGTAAACTCATTACTATATACGATATACTTTCTAAAGAGTACAACAACATTAATAAATTAGATAGTGCCTACAAATACTCTAAACTTACATTAGATCAATACAATTTGGCAAAAAAAACTAAGGATGAAACCTTTAATCTTTTTTACAATAACAACTTTCAACAAGCGCAAGAACTCAATAAAACTATCGAAAAAAGAGAAGCTAAAAAACACCGCAATCTTATAGTCTCTTTTATCATTTTACTACTAACTTTTTTCATTATTACTTTTTACCTCATTAGAAAAGAAAAAGAAAAGAAAAAAGAACTTATTCTAATAATGAGTAAGAACAAACCCGTAGAAACAGAAAAAAAAGAATACAATATAGATGAGGCTTTAGAAGCTAAAATTCTTGACGAGTTTACCCACATAACCAAAAATTTAGATTTTTTAAAATCTAATTTTTCAATTAATTATATTGCTGATAAACTAGATACTAATACTACCTATATTTCTTTTGTTTTTAACAAGCATCATGAAGAATCTTTCAAACAGTATTGTACAAGGCTTAAAATTAATTACGTGGTGGAAAAGTTAAAAACAGATAAAAATTTTAGAAAATACTCTATACAAGCCATCGCTGAAGAAATAGGTTATACCAATGCTTCTGCTTTTACAAGGGCATTTAAAAAACACATTGGTATAACTCCTTCTATTTTTTTAAAAAATATCGAAAACTAATCTTTCTTCCTGTTTATTACCAACCAACCTATAGGTATTATAAGTAATAAAGCATAACAAAATAATGATAATAAACGTCCTTTTTTAATTACTCTAGGCTCATATTTAAAAGTAATCGTATGCTTTCCTTCGGGAACTTCCATCCCTCTTAAAACATAGTCTACTCTATAATATGGTACACTTTCTCCATCAATATAAGCATTCCATCCATCTTTATAATAGATTTCAGAAAACACCGCAAATTGATTTGAGCTTGTTTTTGCTTCGTATATCAATTCAGTAACATCTTTCTTCACAAGATTAATGGTAGCAATTGAATCTTTTTGAAATACATCAGTTTTTACATTAAACTCGCTTGAGTTTATAACCGCTTCTGATTTGGTATTCAAACTATCTAATGCTATGATTTCTTCATTTGCAGAAGTTACTTTTTTCAACGAATTTACAAACCATGCATTTCCATTCGCTGCCGGGTTTTCTTGGAACTTCTCATTACTAACAATAAAATACTTCGTATTTAACATATTGAGTACTTCCATGTTATTTTTTACTATTTGATAATCAAATAATTCTTGATAACGTTTCATTTTGGCAGCATGGTACCCTCCTATCGAATTGTGGAAGTAAGAAGTTCTACCATCTTGCATAGGACTTACGCTAAAATTAACAACTCTGTAATGTCCTTTATCTTTTAAAATTTCTGTATCAGCCTTTGTTGCTGTAAATGGTTTTTGCACTCTTCTAGCTGAAGTAAAATCTTCCTTATTAACATAATTCGCATCTATTGAGACTAAATCAAAAATTATCAATCCTCCCAGTACAATTAACACAGGTACTTGCTTCAGTTTTCCTTTCAAATAAAACCACAACATTCCTGCAACAGCTAAAACCAGTAAAAGAGAACGTAAACTATCGTTAAATAACATTGATTTTCTATCTGCAATTAAAGCATCGATCAATTCTGGAAGTTGCTGATATTGTGCATCACGTAATCCTTCAAAGGCAAACAAACTAGATCCAAACAATAAGAACAATAAAGAAATCCCTCCTACTATATAAAAAGCTTTCTTTACTGCATTTTCTTTTTCTTCGGAAGAATTCTCAGAAGAGAAAAATTCTTTTAATCCTAGAATTCCTAACAAAGGAACACATAATTCTGCAATTACTTGAATAGACGAAACTGCTCTAAATTTGTTGTATAGAGGCACATAGTCAATAAAGAAATCAGTTATTATAAAGAAGTTTTTACCCCAACTTAATACGATAGAAAAAATGGTAGCCGCAACCAACCAATATTTTAATCGTCCTTTTACTAAGAAAATTCCTAAAAAGAATAAGAAAAAAACTATTGCGCCTATATAAGCTGGCGCTTCAACAATAGGTTGCTTTCCCCAATAGGTTAATACTTGACTAGAATAGTCTTTTGCTACACTTTTACCTGCATTTTGTTCTAAAACTTGATAAAAATTAGAGTTCTCTCCTAACTCTTCAACTGTTCCTCCTCCCATAAAACGAGGAATCATCAAATTAAACGTCTCGGCTATTCCGTAGCTATA
This sequence comes from Tenacibaculum sp., assembly GCF_048269885.1. Lineage (NCBI taxonomy): Bacteria > Pseudomonadati > Bacteroidota > Flavobacteriia > Flavobacteriales > Flavobacteriaceae > Tenacibaculum > Tenacibaculum sp. The sequence continues at coordinate 24,813 of NZ_JBLWTZ010000013.1, forward strand.
TTCAGTTATATATTCTTTATCCAACCCAGTAGACTTCTCTTTTGGAGTTCCATCAGGTTTTATTGTCAGTTCAGATTTTCCTCTCGTACTATAATCAGCATATTCCTTCATTGCCAACAATCGAGTAGAGTTAGCTCCAATACCAATTAACATTGCTGCAACCAAAATAGCCGATTGTTTAAAAAACACAGGTAATGTCCTCGATTTGAAAGCTTCAACACCTTCAAGAATTGCCAAAATCAACAAACAAAATCCTAAATAATAAGTCATTTGCGGATGATTTGAATAAATTTCTAAAGCCATTGCCAAGGCCGTTAGAATAAATCCGAGTACATATCGTTTTCTAAATATATAAATTACTCCTGCAATCACCATTGGCATGTAGCCTATAGCATGCGCTTTCGCATTGTGTCCTGCTCCAAAAATAATTATCAGATAGGTAGAAAACCCAAAGGACAAACTTCCCAAAACCGCTAGCTTCCAATCTACTTTTAAGGCAGTTAATAATAGGAAAAAACTTAAAAAATATAAGAAAAGATAATCTGCAGGTCTAGGTAAAAAGCGAACAACTTTATCAATATAACGCACAAAGTCATTCGGATAATAAGCACTTACCTGATATGCTGGCATTCCACTAAAAGCATTATCTAGCCAATAAGGCTCTTCTCCTTTTTCAGCTCTATATTCTTTTACATCCTTAGACATTCCTATAAACTGGGTAATGTCACTTTGTTTAAGTTGTTTTCCGCTTAAAATCGGATTAAAATACAATACAGATGCTATTGCAAAAACAATAATTGCTATTGCAAATGGTAAAAATTTCTTTAAGTTCATGCTTAGTCTATTTCTTCATAGTCAACGTACTCGCCAACAGAATTATTACTTTCTTTTGATTTATTTGGCTTCTTATCAATAACAGTTTTCCCTACTTCAACATCGGTTGCTTGTTGTTGGTTTCTATACTGTTGCTCCGCTTTCTTTTGTACTTTGTCTACTGCTTTCTTTATTAAATAAGGTGCAAAAAGTTTTGCTAAAAACTTTATAACGTAATAAACTAACAGAATAATTAATATGGTCTTTATAAAATTCACAGGTCCAGCTTCATTTAAATATGTCATCTTTATCTTAAAATAAAAAAATCAATCAAAAATAACAATTTGAAGCAAAAGGAAGCGTTAAGAGTTTACAAAACTTATATTATATAGGTAATTGTATTTTTACGTATGTTTGTACAACCAGAAAATTTGGATTTATTATATGATTAAGAAACTTCTTATCTTTTTTGTTTTTTGCTCTATTTTAACTGTAAACGCGCAATATACACCTGTTATAAATTCGAATAAACCAGGTTTTTCTGAGAGTCCTTATAGTGTTGGTTCGGGTGTTTATCAATTTGAAACAAATGTTTTTTACAGAAAAATGAATGCTACACCAACTTTTAGCAATCCCGAAGCCTTAGGATTAAACTTGTTTTTTAGAACCAGCTTTATTTCTGAAAAATTAGAAGTAAACTTTAATACTTCTTTACAAAGAGACAAAATAGCATTTAAAAATATTTTTGAATCATCCTATAATAAAACTGGGTTAAGTCAATTTAGCCTAGGAGCAAAATATATGATATACGCTCCAAAATATGACGATAAAAGTAAAGAAATAAGAAGTTGGAAAGAAAGGCATTCTTTTGACTGGAAAAGATGGATACCTCACATTGGTGTCTCAGCCGGTATAAATATTGGTAGCTTTTTAACCGATTACCATGAAAGAGGTGGCTTTAGCCCTAAAGTTGGTATTTTATTACAAAATGAATTTTCAGATAAGTTAAATGTTATCACCAACCTTCATTATGATTATATTGGAACTGATTTTTCTCAATTTTCTTACATCGTAACTGGTACCTATAACTTTAATGATTATTGGTCTGGTTTTGCTGAAATACAAGGTGTTTTTGAAGAGTACGAGCGAAAAACTAACATAGGTGCAGGTGCCGCCTATCTTTTTAGTGAAAATTTACAGTTTAATGCTTCTTTAAGAGCAAACTTACAGCAAGATGAAATTGGTATCTATAGTTCTTTAGGAGTGTCGTACAGACTTAATAGACATAAAGACGATTTTGTTGAAATAGATGAATTTGGAAACAAGATTGAAGAAGAAAAGCCTGTAAAATACGACGAGAATAGAAATTTCTTTGGTCGAATGTTTAGTAAAGTAGGAAAACTATTTTCTAAAAAAGAAAAAAGAAAAGTTGATTTAGATAATGGCTCAGGTGATAGTGAGCTTTTAAACGAAAAGCCTAAGAGAACGCGTCAAGGGTCTTTAGTTGATATGATTGTTAAAGAAGATAAGAAACAAAAGAAAAAAACAGCTAAAGAAGAAAGAAAGGCTGCTAAAAAAGCGAAGAAAAAAGCCGAAAAAGAAGCGAAACGCAAAGAGAAAGAGCGTTTAAAACTTGAAAAGCAACTAAAAAAGGAAGAAGAAAAAGAAGCGAAACGTAAAGAAAAAGAGCGTTTAAAACTTGAAAAAGAAATCAAAAAACTAGAAGAAGATATTCAAAAAGAAGAACAAAAAGAGAAAGAAAAGGAGGACAATTAAAAGTCTTAAATTTACAAAATGATTCAACTTAAAGAAATAACTACCAAAAAGGGAATGAAACAATTTGTTAAGTTTCCTTTTTCTCTTTATAAAAACAATAAATATTGGGTTCCTCCTATTATTAATGATGAAATTGAAAGCTTTGACAAACATAAAAACCCAGTTTTTGAATATGCCAATGCTCGTTTTTTCTTAGCTCTAAGGGAGCATAAAATAGTTGGTAGAATTGTTGCCATTATTAACTCTTATGAAGTAGAAAAACAGCAGATAAAAAAAATACGATTTGGTTGGTTTGATGTTATTGACGATATAGAAGTGTCCAAAGTCTTATTGAATAAAGTTGCAGAAATAGGTCGTGAAAACAACCTTGAATACATGGAAGGCCCTGTCGGTTTTAACAACTTAGACAAAACAGGAGTGCTTATTGAAGGATTTGACCACATTGGTACGATGATTACTTGGTACAATCATCCGTATTATGCTAAGCATCTAGAACAATTAGGGTTTACAAAAGAAAAAGAATATATTGAAAGTATATTTTCTTTCAGTAATGTAGATATAAAAAAATACGGAAAGGCAAGTAATATAATTCAAAGAAGGTACAACTTAAGTCCCTTGAACTTTACTTCTACAAACAAAATCATGCCTTATGTAGACGAAATGTTTAACTTGTTCAGTAAAACTTATTCGAAGCTATCAACTTATGTTCCTATTTCAAATGCTCAAATAGCTTATTTTAAAAAGAAATATATCAGTTTTATAAATCCGGAATATATAAAGTTTGTTGTTGATGAAAATCATAAACTAGTAGCCTTTGCTATAGTTATGCCTTCTTTTTCTGAAGCTTTACAAAAAGCAAAAGGAAAACTTTTTCCTTTCGGGATTTTCCACTTATTAAAGGCAAGAAAAAACGCTAAAGATGTTACTTTTTACCTAATTGGTGTTGATCCAGAATACCAAAACAAAGGAGTTACAGCCATTATTTTTGAGCAATTTCACTCTATATTTTTTGCTAAAGGAATTCAAAACTGTATTAGGACGCCAGAACTTGAAGACAACCATGCAATTCATCAAATTTGGAAAGATTTTGACCCAAAAATTCACAAAAGAAGAAGAACTTACAAACTCGATTTATAATGCAACTTTTTTATAATCCAGATTTATTAACTACTTCAAAAGAAATTACTTTCAGCAAGGATGAGAGTCGTCATATAATTCGTGTTTTACGAAAAAGAGAAGGGGATATTTTACATATTACTAACGGAAAAGGAATTCTTTTTTCTGCTGAGATACTTATAGGAAATGACAAAAAGTGTATTGCTAAGATTCTGAAGTCTGAAGAAAAGCCTCGTACGAGAGATTATTATTTGCATGTAGCCATAGCCCCTACAAAAAACAATGATCGCTTAGAATGGTTTTTAGAAAAAGCTACAGAAATAGGCATTGATGAAATAACGCCTATTATTTGTAAAAATGCTGAAAGAAAAGTTGTAAAGGTCGATCGTTTACAGAAAATAATTCAATCTGCTATGAAACAATCTCTTCAGTTTACACTCCCCAAACTTAACGAACCGATAAGTTTTTCTGATTTTATAGATAATGATTTTTCAGAAGAAATTTTCATTGCACATTGCGAAGAACACTCTGAAAAAAAGTTTTTAAAAAACATCGCTTCTCCTAAATCTAAATATACAATTCTTATTGGTCCTGAAGGAGACTTTTCTTTCGATGAAATTCAACAATCTTTGCATAAAAAATTTGTTCCAATTTCTTTAGGCACTAATAGGCTCAGAACCGAGACAGCTGGGTTATATGTAGTACAAAGTATCGCTTATTTACATCAATAGTTCATTTTTTGTATATTTAGATACTCTTAAATGTTTTTATTTTGACTACAGCAGATTTTTTTAATCTCTTTTTATTAATTAGTGCCGTTCATGGTTTTGCCTTTAGTATCATACTTTTCTGTTCTAAAAACGGACGAGAAAAAAGTATGATATACTTGAACCTATTAATACTAGCCATCTCTTTAAACAATGTACAATCTTGGGCCTTAGAAAAAGAGTTGTTTCAACATAAATTTGCTTTGGATTATGTTCAAGTTCCTTGGCATTTTTTAGCAATGCCTTTTCTGTACATGTTTTTAATCCACTATTTAAACCTTGCTGAAAAATCGTACAAATTACTAAAGCTAATAATTCCTCTCTTTTTAATTCTTGTTATAGGTCAAATTAGTTTTGTTCTTTACTATAGCGATTCCGCATCTAGAGAATATTTGAATTTTATTTATGAACGATACACTTCTATAGAAGAAATTTTCAGCTTAGCTACATCATTAAGCATTTTTGTGTACTCCTTTTACATCTTATACAAAAAAGAAAAACTATTTCCTAAAATCTTATCATTTGACAATCTTAAGTGGATTTATACATTTTTCATATTGACTTCAATTGGCTATGCTCTTTGGATTTTGGCCTTAATTGTTAAAGTAAAAATGAATTTTACTGGATTTTTATTCTCTTATTATCCTTTAAGAGTTTATACTACCATTTTAATTTACTGGTTGGGATACCAAGGATTAAAACAAATTCGTGTATTAAAAGAACGTGAAAGAATTAGAGAGTCTCTTTTAATTGATTTAAATGGTAATTTTAGTGTTGACACCATAAATTTGAATACCGAAAAAAACTTTTCTCAAAATCAAGTAGAGAAACAAAAAGAACAATTTATTGCAATAGATAAATTTATCAGGTCTAAAAAGAAGTATTTATTAAACAAATACACACTACAAGACCTGTCAAAAGACACAGAACTGAGTTCTAGCACACTTTCTCTTATTATTAATAATATTGCCAAAAAATCCTTTACTGATTACTTAAATGAAATGAGAATAGATTTAGCTAAAGTACTCTTATTAGATCCCGATTATACGAACTATACAATAACCTCTATAGGGCTAGAGTCTGGATTCAATTCTAAGTCTACATTTTATACCGTTTTTAAAAAACACACAGGACATACCCCTGTTCAATATAAAAGCTTATCATTAGCCATTTAAAATTAATTTACTTTCATTTTATAAAAAAGCAGTTCGAAAACATCCAAAATGGATGTTTTCGAACTGCTACTTTTTCTTTCTAACGTATATTAGCTTAGTGAAATTAAAAAATTAGTAATTGAAAATAGTTGAAGGGGTTTTCAATTTATAATTAAGATTTCTAATAAAATTATTGAGAACGCTTATTTCTCAATGCGAAGAAGAGAAAGCTATAGCTTAAAAACATCAATCTTAGTATTGATGTTTTTTACTTTCTCACGCTAAAAAACACTAAAAACAGCCCGTATAATTTATGCTTTTTATAAAATGTTGGTTTTAAAACACCTTTTTGGATGTTATAGAACTATACATTTAAAAGCTTATCCTATTTTTATTGCATAGAATAAATGCTTTTTTTTGAAGAATTGTAATTTTTCAAGATAAAAGCCAAATTTATTTTTTTAAGGGGAAAAAAAACACCAACAAGTTTGTTGGTGTTTTTTATTGTTGTTTTACTATATTGCTTTAAATTCAAGCCTATTCATGAAAAAATTCATCCTGCTTTTTATCTTGCTTTTAAATCAAAATATTTTTTCTCAAGAAATAGCAGTTATCCAATATAAAGGAGGTGGTGATTGGTATGCAAATCCTACTGCCCTACCAAACCTTATAACATTTACCAACCAAAACACCAAAACACAAATAGATAAAGACATACAAAGTATTACTCTTGATGATGAGTCTATCTTTAATTATCCAATAACTTTTATTACTGGGCACGGTAACATTTTGTTTACTAATAATGAAATTTCAATACTAAGGAGCTATCTTATTTCTGGAGGTTTTTTACACATTTCCGATAATTACGGCCTAGATAAATACATACGAAGAGAGTTAAAAAAGGTGTTTCCTGAGCTACAACTTCAAGAAATCCCTAACAACCATCCTATTTATCATCAAACCTTTTCTTTTCCTAAAGGAATGCCCAAAATTCATGAGCATGATAAAAAACCACCACAGGGATTCGGTCTATTTTACGAAGGAAGACTAATTGTTTTTTATGATTATGAAAGTGATTTAAGTGATGGATGGGAGGATGCTACTGTACATAACAATCCCGAAGAAATTAGAACAAAAGCTCTCCAAATGGGAGCTAACATAATAGAGTATGCTTTTAAACATTAACACTTTACAAATTGACAAGATTAAAATTAATTTTGATACTGAGGCTTTATGGATGCTTAATATTGCTTTGGCTATCATTATGTTTGGAATTGCTTTAGACATTAAAATAAACGACTTTAAAAGGCTTATTAACAATCCTAAAATACTATTTGTTGGGTTATTAGCTCAGTTTATTCTACTTCCTTTTTTAACCTTTGTACTTATTACTATTATCAACCCATACCCTAGTTTTGCATTGGGAATGATTATGATTGCTGCTTGCCCTGGAGGGAATGTTTCTAACTTTTTTAGTAAAATGGCTAAAGGTAATGCTGCTTTATCTGTTAGTTTAACCGCTTTTTCTACTCTAATTTGCTTAATAATGACGCCATTAAACCTACAATTATGGGGTAGTTTATATGAACCGACTAACGAAATTTTAAAAAGTATTTCTTTAAACCCTTTTGAACTTTTTAAACTTGTACTTCTTATTTTGGGAATTCCAATAGTTTTAGGAATGCTCGTTAATCATTACCATCATGAGATGGCAAAAAAAATAAATAAGTTATTACGTCCTTTTTCTATTTTCTTTTTCCTTTTATTAATTATAATCGCTCTTTATGATAATGCTGATGTTTTTAAAAACTACATACATCTTGTGCTATTTCTCGTAATATTTCATAACATTTATGCGTTTATTATTGGTTATGCCACAGCAAAATCTTTTAATTTAAATACAAAAGACTGTAAAACCATTTCTATGGAAACGGGTATACAAAATGGTGGTTTAGGATTGCTCCTTATTTTTAGCTTTTTTGACGGGTTGGGTGGAATGGCTCTTCTCGCTGCTTTTTGGGGGGTTTGGGATATTTTTTCAGGAATGATGTTAGCTACTTACTGGGGAAGAAATAAATAATATATGAAAACACTGTTGTACTATTTTTTTAAACTCGTTGTAAAAACTGGTTTGTTCTTTTATTCTAAAAAAATAACGGTGGTTGGTAGTGAGCGTATTCCTAAAAATGAAGCCATAATTTTCACTGCCAATCATCCAAATGGTTTAATTGATCCTTTGCTTATAGCTACCCACTTAAAAAGAAGGACAAACTTTTTGGTACGTGCAGCAGTTTTTAACCATCCTTTCATGGCTAAATTTTTTAACTTACTTGGAATGATGCCTATATACCGTATTAGAGACGGGGTACAACAGCTTGGTAAAAATGAAGAGATTTTTAACAAATGCCAACTACTTTTAAAAAGCAACAAAACTTTACTGATATTTCCAGAAGGAACTCATAAAAAAAACAGAACTGTTCGACCTCTTAGCAAAGGCTTTACAAGAATTATTTTTAAAACTTTAGATAATTTTCCTGACACTCAAATCAATATTGTTCCAGTAGGAATTACATATCAAAACGTATCTAGCTACCCTTCAAAATCAGCTATCCATTTCGGAACTCCTATTTTAGCTAACAATTATTACGACAAACAAAACATTAATAAATCAGTAACAAACATAAAAAAACTTGTTTCTAATCAACTAGAAGAGTTAAGTGTACATATAAAACAAGATGAAAACTATGAGACTACTTTATTGAACTTAAACAATGCTCAAGTAGATTTTACTGAAGTTGATAAAATAAACCTTCTTCTAAAAAGGAATGAAGAGCTTACACAAAAAAAACGCAGTGTTAACTACGCTTTTCCTTTATCTTTATTGATTATTTTAAATAGTTTAATTCCATATTTTATTTGGAAAATTTTAAGTAGAAAGATTGATGAAGTAGAATTTGTAGATACTTTTAGGTTTGGTGTAAATACAGTTTTATTTCCTTTCTTTTATTGCATACAAAGTTTGGTTATGTATGTATTTTTAGGTTGGAAACTTGCTTTAGTCTATTTTTTTACATCGTTACTACTTATTCTTTTATATACCAAACTATCACCTACTCCGCCATCAAAATAGCATCTTGTATATCTTGTTGAATTTTGGTTCGTATGTTGCTTTTCACCAAACCATAATTTCTCATTGTAGGATAAATTCTGTTCGACAAGAACACATACACCACACCAGTGGCTGGGTCTGCCCAAGTATAAGTTCCTGTAAAACCACTATGCCCAAAACTTATGTCTGACACACAACCACAAGTGGCTTTAATTTTAGGGTTTAATTGTGGTTTATCAAAACCTAAACCTCTGCGTACTTTTTTATTTTCATAATAACGTTTGTTAAATTTATGCACCGTTGCTGCTTCCAAATATTTCTTCCCTCCATAAGACCCATCTTGTAAAAACATTTGCATAATTTTAGCTACATCATTGGCATTTGCAAACAAACCTGCATGACCGCCAACTCCACCTAGCATTGCGGCTCCCATATCATGAACATAGCCATGAACCAACTGATGTCTAAAATAGTTATCCCTTTCTGTAGGAACTATTTCATTTTTATCAAACTTATTCAAAGGTAAGTAAGTCATTCTATCGGCTCCTAATGGTTGGTAAAACTGCTCGTCTACTAATTTATCTAAAGGTCTTTTGTACTTTCTCTCTAAGATTTCTTTAAAAATATAATACCCTAAATCACTGTACTTATATCCTATTCTTTTACGCTGCTCAGAATCTACTATTTGCTTATAAATTGAGTCTTTATACTCTTTAGCTAAGTATAGGTTTTTGGCCACTTTAATACTAAATTTTGGTGTGCGTTTTTTTCTATAAAATTTTGTAGAGTTTTCTCCAGTTATACTATCTTTTGTATGCAAATAAAATGGAATCCAAGAACGCAAACGCCCATAATGAGACAATACCTCTTTTAGCAATAAAGTATCTTTATTGGACTTACTATATCTTGGTAAAATATCGCCTAAACTTGAAAACAAACTAATTTTCCTCTCCTCTTCAGCTTTCATTATCATAGGTAACGAAGCTAGTATCTTGGTTAACGAGGCTAAGTCATAAATATCAGAATTTTTAACCGGAAGTTTTTTTTCTAGGGTATGATAACCAAAGCTTTTGTTGTAGATTACTTTACCATCTTTAGCGACTAAGATTTGCCCCCCTGGAGACATTTTTTCTTGCAAAATCGTATCGATTCTTTTATCTATAATTGAGAGTTTTTCTGATGAAACCCCTGCTTCTTCAGGAATTGTGTATTGTAATACATCCAACTTATCTACTAAAAGTCCATGTCCCACCTTAAACTCGTTTTTTATAGATACTGGTAATTTCCCTTTTAAATTAAAAGCTCCAAAAAGAGCTTGCGCAGAAAGCTCTTGGGCTAACTTGCTATTTTGGTATGACATTACAATCCCTTCAATAGTAGTAAAAGAAGGTACTTGAAGTAAGCTATATGGACTGGCAAACACATCTAAAACAGTTTTATGTTTTCTTGATATTTCTTGTAACCATACAAGGTCTTTGTTAGAAAATTTGTGGCTTTTCCAAGGGTTTTTATTTGACTTATGAAAACCTACAACCACAAGATTGTACTTTTCTAACTTCTTTATTAATACACTCAAATGCTTGTCAGTAACCTTATCGACCTTTGTGTAATTTTTAAGCATCTCATAAAAGTCAGATCCACTATCACTCCCTAAAGAAACATAGGCAATTTTTTTATCTTCAAGGTTTTTAATTGGCAAAATCGCTTCGTCATTTTTCAAAACTGTAATAGCATTTTTTATCAATTTACGATGTAAAACCTCATCATAAGGACTGTTTACATCTTTCACTACATTTTCAGTTACAATAGGTCTGTACTTATTTAGTCCTACTAAATATTTTGCTTTTAATATCTTTTTTACAGAATGATTTAAACGTACTTCTGTTAATTTCCCGTCTGCAAGAGCTTTCTTTATCAATTTAATTGAACCCGGTACATCTTGAGGAATTAATAACATATCATTCCCTGCTAAAATAGCCGCCAAATCAATTTCTGCCGGTGTAGAATAATTTGCGGCTCCTTTCATATTCAAACCATCAGTAATAATCAACCCTTTAAAACCTAAACTACGCTGTAATAAATCTGTTACCACACTTTTTGATAAGGATGATGGTAGTTTCGGGTTTGCTTCTAAAGCCGGAATACTTAAATGCGCCGTCATAACACTCCCCACTCCTGCTTCAAATATTTTTTTAAATGGATATAACTCTACTGAATCTAGGCGTTGTTTGCTAAAATTAATTGTTGGTAATGTATGGTGCGAATCTGCTTCAGTATCACCGTGTCCTGGGAAATGTTTTGCATTAGCCAATACACCTACTCCCTGCATTCCTTTAGTAAATGCTATTGCTTTTTCTGCTACATTTTCTTTACTTTCTCCAAAAGAACGATTTCCTATAATAGGGTTATTAGGATTTGTATTTACATCTACTACTGGAGCGAAGTTCATATGAATTCCTACTCGCTTGCAATGCTCTCCTATTCTTTTTCCTAGTTCTTGAAGTAAAATCGTGTCTTGAACAGCTCCTAAGGTCATATTCCAAGGAAAACGATACGTGTCTTTCAAACGCATATCCAAGCCCCATTCACCATCAAAACCAACCATTAAAGGAACTTTTGCTAATTCTTGGTATTTGTTATTTAAAACAACTTGTTTATCGGGGGTGCCTTGCATAAAAATAATATTTCCAACATGGTATGTTGTTACCATGTTGGAAATAAAATCTTCGTGCTTTTTATCTTTATTTGAATATGCCTGTATCATAAATAACTGTCCAATTTTTTCATCAATAGACATGGTTTTCATAATACTATCTACCCATACATTTTGTGCTATGGAATCTTTTGCCAATAAAGGGCTTGCTTTTTGGACTTGGGCTTGAGTTACTTGTATAAAAACAATTGCTAGTAACGTAACTATTTTTCTCTTCATATATCTTACTTCTTAAGAAACTTTACATGCTTTTGTAAAGTAATACCTTCCTTTTTAATAAAAATTAATAGTTATACCAAAAATCGTGCATGCCAACTATCATTTGCTGGTACTTCCCATTTTTTTTCAAATTCTTCCTTGGTATTTACCATATTGTTAAACACAACTGTTTGAGCAGTTATTTTTTGCTCTTTGGCAAAATTTTGAAATTCTGGAAGCTTTACAATATTAATATTATCTCCATCTTTAAAAGATATATTCATCTTATCCATTAAATCCAATTCAAGCTCTTTTTCTAACTCTTGTATAAAACGTACAGAAGCATCTATTGAACACCCAGAAACATTGTTAAAGCCTTCATCTACTGCCAAGACTAAAAACTGGTTATACTTAATGGCAAACGAGCCTTTTAAATCATCTCCATGGCGTGTCCAATTATCTATAAAAAGTAATGCTTTTGCGCTGATAAACTCTATTTCTTCTTGTGTAAATTCTCTATCTGATTGATATACCCAAACTCTTGAGTTTTGAGGTAGTTTTTTATATTCTGTAAACATTTTTATTGTGTTTTGTCTTTCGTAATATCTAAATTAAAGAACAACTGAGATAATTACTAAAAATAAATGTTAAAGATTACCTTAAATTAAACTTCTGTTGTAAAGCTTGTAGCTTTTCTTCATCGGTCATAGTATTTTTTGGTGCCGACATTCTTTCTTTTATTTCGCGTAATACTTTTTTGGTATACAATGGAAAATCTGCATTTTGAATCCATGCGTTGTACCCAGGATTTTCCTGAAGCACCTCTTCAACTGTTCTTCCTTTATACTTTCCAAAAGAAAAAATTTCTTGGTCTTTGTCATTAAACAAGATAAACCCAGCAAAATCTGCTCTTTTTCCATGTGTAGAAAATTCACTCAATGCTGCTACAGAGTTTTCTAAATCTTCATACTTTTCAACTTGTGCTAATAAGATTTCATACGTTGCGTTTGTATCTGCTTCAGCTCCATGTGCTCCTACTAACTCTTTCCCGCAATAAAATTGATATCCAGCACTAAGTGTTCGCTGTTCTTTCTTATGAAAAATAGTTTGCACATCAACTGCTTTTCTATCATTCATATTGAAATCTATCCCTGCTCTTAACAACTCTTCTGCTAATAAAGGAATGTCAAATCGATTGGAGTTAAATCCTGCTAAATCTGCATCGTCAATCAATTCGTTTATTTTGGGTGCTAATTCTTTAAAAGTTGGTTCTGTAACCACTTTTTCGTTAGTGATTCCGTGAATCTCAGACGCTTCTTTTGGTATTTCTATTTCTGGGTTTACCAACCATGTTTTACTTTCTTTATTACCATTAGGAAACACTTTTAAAATAGATATTTCTACTACTCTATCTTTTGCAATGTTTACTCCTGTTGTTTCTAAATCAAAAAATACGATTGGTTTTGTTAAATTTAAATTCATTTCTAGTGGTGCTTAAAGACAATATGTTTTATTTTACTTACTTTACTTAATAGCTTTACTGTCTTTTCTATATATTATTCGTTCGTTAATTCTTTTTTAAATTCATCTATTTGATCTATCACTTTTTGAGGAAGTGTAGGTTCTTTAAAGTTATATTTTTCCAATTCTTCTTCTAGTACTTTTGCTACAATATAACGTGCTGTTGGTTTATCATCAGCAGGCACTACATACCAAGGTGCATGGTTTGTTGATGTTTTTTGCAACAGGTCTTCATAACACTCTTGGTACTTATCCCATAATTTTCGTTCCTCTAAATCACCCGCAGAAAACTTCCAATTTTTTTCTGGAATGTTTAACCTGCGTAACAACCTGTTTTTTTGCTCTTCTTTAGACACGTTTAAAAAGAACTTTAAGATAATAGTTCCGTTTTCTGATATGTGCTTTTCAAACTGATTGATGCGTTCCATTCTGTCATGATAAAAGGCATCGTTTAAGTCGTCAAGACTCGTTACCGTAGGAATATTTTCAGCAAATACATACTCTGGGTGCACTCTTGTTACCAAGACATTCTCATAATGTGTTCGATTAAAAACCCCTATTTTTCCCTTTGCTGGTAGGGCAATGTAATGACGCCATAAAAAATCGTGTTTTAATTCCAACTCTGTTGGCACTTTAAAACTATGTACTACCACCCCACGTGCATTTACATCTTTAAAAACCTCACGAATTAAACTGTCTTTACCCGCTGTATCCATTCCTTGCAAACACAATAAAACACTATACATACCTTCTGCATACATTGTGTCTTGTAAATCGCTAATCTTTTTTCTTGCTTTTTTTAGCTTTTTCTTAGCATTATCAACAACTTCTTTTGTTGAAAACTGATCTAACTTCCTTTTTTCAGAAAATATGTAGGTATTTGTATTCATCCGCTTTTTTTATAGCATAAAAGTACAAAAATATAGCCTTTTTCTATTGATTTTTTCTTGGTTATTATCAATTATTACAATTAAATCTAAAATCTTTTTTTATATTTTTTTTTGAGTTTTACTTCCAAATAAACAACAGATGAATAAAACAATTATTATACAAGCGAGTTCTAAAAGTACAGGAAATACCAACAAAGTGATTAATTACCTTAACAATAACAAGTCTTTTGACTTTGTTGACTTAAAAAAGAAAAACATTGGTGTATTTGAATACGATTTTACCAATGCTAATGATGATTTTATTCCGCTAATAGAAGATATTATTCATAAATATGATACACTAGTATTTGCGACTCCTGTGTATTGGTATAGTATGAGTGCTACCTTGAAAATATTTTTTGATAGATTATCAGACTTATTGCATTATAAAAAAGATTTAGGTAGACAGTTGCGAGGCAAAAACATGGCTATGATTAGTAATTCTGGTGCTAATGACCTTATAGATGGTTTTGAAATGCCTTTTATTGAAAGCGCTAAATACCTGGGTATGAACTATCTTGGCACTACTCATGCTTGGTTTACTGAAGACGGATATGATATACATCCTGATGCAAAAGGTAAAATTAATGAATTTAGAGATATTTTAACTACTGAAAACTTTAAGGATATTTTAGCTCGATAAAATTTTAAGATGTCGTTTTTTTACAATTTATAAGAAACCTTTGATCGTATTTTTGAGTTTTAATTTTAATTCATCACAATGCACAAAGTAATTATAGCTCAACTAGCTATTCAACAGGGAAAAGAAAACTATTTTTTGAAATTGGCTGTAGAAATGGTAAAAATGAGTAATGCTGAAAAAGGATGTATTACCTATCAATTACATAAAGACTTATTTAATGAAGGTAATTATTTATTTTATGAAGAGTATATTGATAAAACAGCTGTAGAGGCACATAATAACTCTGCACACTTTCATCAATTTATAAAAGATATTACTCCTTTAATTACCAGAGAGCCTATTATAAATATTTATTAATTTAAATGAGTATAAAACACTATAAGCCATCAAAATACCTATCTCCTTATATTGATAGGTATTTTGTTTGTTCTCAAACTAAAAGTCTTCCTTTAATTTTACCAGGCACTGGTTTAGAAGTACTTTTTCATATAGACACTCCCTTATCCATCAATAATGAAAAATTGGATATTGCTCATGTTATTTGTCCGAGAGAAAAATTAATTTTTGATTCAACTAACCATGTACATTATATTTCTGTACGTTTTCATAGTGGTGGTTTTAGACATTTTGCTTCTATTCCGCATACACAAATTGTTAATCAATATTTATCTGTAGAAGAAATATGGCAAAATGAAGGCAGAGAGTTTTTAGAAATTCTTTATTCATTACCTAGTGTAGACGAAAAAATTAAACTAATTGATTTCTTTCTATGCAATCAATTAAAAAAACATCATTTTTCTACTATAGTTAATTGGGATTTGATAATTAAAACGCTATACAAAAACTTCAATTCAATACCTCTCCATGAATTGGCTTCTCAAAGTAATCTAAGTTTCCGTCAATTTGAACGTATTTTTAAACAAAAATTCGGAATCCCTCCTAAGAAATTTCAACGAATCACTAGATTACAAAAAACTGTGAAACAAGTATTACTTTCGAGTAACAAACATTATTTGTCTACTGCTTTAGATAATGGTTATTATGATCAGAGTCATTTTATACGAGAATTTCAAAGCTTCACAAATCTTAAACCTTCAGAGTATTTTGTAACTAACAACTTTAAAAACCATTTTTATTACAAACCTTTAAGCTAGTCTATCCAGTTTTTAAAATCTTTAACTCGTTCTCTACTCACAATTAGTTCTGAATCATTATAAGATTGCAACTTTAATTGTAAGCGTGAGTTGGTATAAGAAACAATATCTTTAATAGCATTTATATGTACCATAAATGTTCTATTTACCCTAAAAAATTGCTCAGGATCTAACTCTTCTTGCCAATACTCTAAAGAGTTATCTATTAAATAGTTTCTATTCGTATTTGTATGAATATAAGTGGCTTTATTTTCTGAGTAAAAACATTCAATATCTTCTGCATTGATAATTTTTAAATGTTGTCCGACCTTTATCGTAAATCGCTTTTTGTATTTTCTATCAACAGGGTTAATTAATAACTTCCGAATATCATCTATATTAACTTGTATATTACTTTGTAAAGGTTGTTGTTCTTTAAACTTATCTACTGCTATTGTTAGCTCATCTTCATCTATTGGTTTCAAGAGATAATCAATAGAGTTTAACTTGAATGCTTTTAATGCATACTCGTCATAGGCGGTTGTAAAAATGATGGCTGATTTTACAGTTACTTCTTCAAAAATTTCGAATGATAATCCGTCTGAAAGTTGAATATCTAAAAATATTAAATCGGGATGAGCATTATTTTGAAACCAGTTAATCGATTCTTCTACCGAGTGCAACATTTGCTGAACCTTTATACCTAGCTCGGCCAACATTCTACTTAATCTTCTTGCAGCTGGTTTTTCATCTTCAATAATTATTACATACATAGTTTGGTTTATTTTTAGCAATTATTTATTCATGTATTCTTTAATCTTTCGCTCTTCCCATTTTTTAGAAAAAAGTTTTCCTTTTGAAAAAACATTAAATCCGTGTAAAAATACTATAACTCCCCACCAAAAAAACAAATTATAGTTGTTTATATCTAAGAAAGCTTCCATTACTGACTCGTCTCTATAAACAATATCTTTATATATTCTTCTTCCTATAAAAACTAAGTTTATGAATATATAAACCACTAAATGGTTATAGAACTTTTTTATTTCATCTACTCTTTTTTGAGCTCTTATATATTGTTGTTCTCTATTTAAAGTTTTCATTTTCTTTCTTTTTTAATTCATCTAGATACTCTTGTATTTTACGTTGTTCCCAATCTTTATTAAAAAACATATTGGTTCCAAATACTCCTAACCAATGAAAAAAAACTCCTATACCCCAAAAAATCCAGGTAGCATACACACCAAAATTACTTATTGCTTTGGTAAAAGTTAGTTTATCCTCACTCATCAACCCCACAATAATTACCACCGAAATAAATATATTCACAATTATATAGGCTGCCAAATGCCAGTAAAATCCTTTTATTTTTTCTACTCTTTTTTTGGCTAATAAGTATGTATGTTCTTTTGTATAATTATTTTCCATACTAATCCTTTTTATTTAGGTATTCGTTTATCTTTTTCTCCTCCCAATCTTTACCAAAACCTAACACATTAACTCCAAAAACTAGCATCCAATGAATAAAAGTAACTAGTACTATTCCTATAACTGGAAACCAGAACCAATGATAATATGGTGAGAATTTCAAATTCACTAAAACAATAATAATTACTGAAATTATATTTACTAAAACATGAGCATAAAACCCTTTAACTTGTTTTACTTTCTTTTTTGCTTCTAAATACTTTTTTTCTTCTGTATAATTATTTTCCATTGTTATTATTTTCTAAAAATTCTTTAATTTTTCGTTCTTCCCACTCTTTCCCTAACCCTATTTTTTCTATTCCGAAAACTCCTAACCAGTGAAAAAACACACCGATTAACATTCCTATTATTGGATAGTAAAACCAATGGTAACTTGGCACAAATTTTAAGTTTATAAAAACCAAAACGGGTATAATTAATACAGTTACTATGAGATGAATGTAAAATCCTTTTATTTTTTCTACTCTCTTTTTTGCTTTTGCATATTTGTAGGCTGTTGCATATTCTTTTTCCATTTTATTTATAGTTTTTATCATCATCCATTAATTCCTTAATCTTACGCTCCTCCCAGTTTTTTCCTAAGAATAAGTTGTAATTATTTACTTCCAAGTAATGAAAAACTAATCCCATTCCCCAACCTATCATTGGAAACCAAAACCACTGGAATTTTGAATATGTTTTGAGGTTTATAAAAATTAAAAAAGGAATAACTATACAATACGAAACTAAGTTTTGATAAAATTCTTTTAGTTTCTCTACCTTTTCTACTGCTTTAACATAATTACTATTTTCTAAATTTTTTGTATTCATGATACTATTTTTTATATGAGTTAACAGTGGTAAACACACTGTAAATGTTTTGTTATTATTAATTATTTGAATGCTTCTATCGGTTATTAAGCCATAACGATCTGCTATATTTCTCAATCCTACTTTTGTGCTTTTACCTATGGCTTCTTTAGGATTAACATTGTTTTGAATTTTTAAAAAGCCGTCTTCTTCAAAAATTTCTATCTCCAAAGGTTTAGTAGATGACACTACATTATGCTTTACTGCATTTTCTAATAATAATTGAAGAGATAGTGGAACTATTTTTAAATCTGGGTTGCTGACTTCTTCGGGTATCTTAAACTGTACTGCCTCTTCAAAACGCATTTGTAATAATTCCATATAGGTGATTGCAAACTGCAATTCTTCTTGTATGGGCACTAACTCTTTATTTCGCTGCTCTAGTACATATCTATATACTTTTGATAGTTTTGTAGTGAACTTTTCTGCTTGCTTTGGGTTTTCACTAATTAAAGAAGTTAATACATTTAAACTATTGAACAAAAAGTGTGGATCTATCTGACTTTTTAAGGTTTCAAACTTTGCCGTTTCTGTTTTCGCAACTATTTCATGCTGTGTAGTTTCTTGTTTTACCGATGCTTTCCAATTAACCATGAAGTCTTTCGCATGAAAAAACACAGCGATAGCTAACGATAGTAAAATTGCAAATAAATGCATCCATAAAAACTGACCCTTAAAAAAATTATCAATATTATTATTAAAAATCACAAAATACTGCACGTAATGAATTAACAAAACAGCCACTACTGTATAGCTTATTGTTGCTATGATACCTGCCCAAACTCGCTGACTTGTTTGTGAAACCCAATCCCATCTCTTACTTAAGTAAGTATTTACAACTCCATTTCCCATTCCTAAAACAAAAGAATACATTGCAGAAAACAAAAACACCCCCCCTGCTTCTTTTATCGTAAATGCTTGATTTACTAAGGTAAAAACAATTCCGAAAATGATAGTGAGCTTTGTACAAATCCAAATATCACTTTTTAGGTTTGTAACTATTTTTTTTGATGATGCTTTCATTTGTATTACTAGTTTACTCTTAGGAGGAAGTATATATTTTGCTATTAAAATTTAATATCGAAAGATACATCTTTCTCCTTAACTAAAAACTTTGCGGCTTCATATTGAGGAGGGCCAAAACGTGACAATTTATTGTTTGATGCTCCATAGTCTTCCAATGGCATTCCATTAGGCTCAAAATCCATTCTATTATTATTGTTAGCATCGTGAAAACAAATGATGGCATATTCTCCAACTGGTATTTCTTTAAAAACTACAGTACTTATTCCTTCGTTTATTACCGACTCTTTTGCTTGTAACGGTTCTTTTCTAAAATTATCTTTAGTGTATAAGGCAAACTTTACCTTTCCTTTGTTTGAAGTAACATTTACAACTGTTACTGTAATTGTTTTACCTTGTGCTGAAACTGTTTCAATAGTAAACAAAACGACTATGACTAAAATGTGTGTTAAGAATTTCATTATCTTTATTTTTAGAGTTAATTACAATACAAATATTCACCAGTAGTGCCGTTTTTTAAATAAAAACAAACTGAACTGTATTATTTTTAGGATGAGTTGTAACAATTTGTATTTTTGAGCTACTTATAACACATCAACTCTACTTTACTTAGTGAAAAAAGAATTAGAAAATAAATTTTTAACTGATTTCGAAGCCAATCAAAACATTGTGCATAAAGTGTGTAGGATTTATACTACTAACCAAGATGCACATAACGATTTGTTTCAAGAAATAACCATTCAGTTGTGGAAAAATTATGATAAGTTTAGAGGAGACGCAAAGTTTAGTACTTGGATGTATCGAGTAGCATTAAATACTGCTATTTCTTTATATAGAAAGTCTACAAGGAATATAAAAACACAAGATTTTACAGACTATTCTTTTAAGATCAAAGCTGAAGAATACGACGATACTGAAGAAGTACAGCTAAGAGCTTTATATGATGCTATTCGTAAATTAAATGATATTGACAAAGCTCTTATTTTTTTGTACTTAGAGGATAAACCCTATAAAGAAATTTCTGAAACTTTAGGTATTAGTGAAGTAAATGCTCGTGTGAAAATGAACAGAGCTAAAGATAAATTAAAAAAGATATTAAACCCATAGTTGTTAATGGATTTAGATTTAGATAAATATAAAAAAGCTTGGGAAAATCAACCAGAAGAAAGTAATAAAGTTTCTAAGGTAGATATTTATAAAATGGCACATTCCAAGTCATCATCAATAGTAAAATGGATTTTTATTATTGGAATTTTAGAGCTTCTTTTTTGGACTGCTTTAAACATTTTCTTTGTTGGTTCTTCCTATACTGAAGTATATGAAGAACTCCATTTAAACCTCTTGGTAAAAATTAGCACTTACCTTCATTATATTGTAATAATTTTGTTTTTAGTTCTTTTTTACAAAAACTATAAATCTATTTCAATTTCAGATAGTACTAAAAATCTTATCAGTAAAATTTTAAAAACTCGAAAAACTGTTAAATACTACGTATACTTCAACCTCTTTTACATGGTATTAGCCAATGTTGTTATAATGTGTTTTATTTTTAATGATTTAGATGGACTTATAAAGTATTATAACAATCATGGAATGCCTACACCTACAAATAAAGAACAATTACTTGTATCATTAATCATTGCTATGGTTATTTTACTTGGATTTATGTTTTTAATCTTATGGTTATTCTATAAAATAATATATGGAACATTACTGCGAAAACTTAACAAAAATTATAAAGAATTGGCCAAACTTGAAGAGTTAGGCTAAAAAAAAGAGGTTGTAAAACAACCTCTTTTTTTATTTTTAAAACGCCTTCAACTCTTCAAGTAATTTTTCATGCATCTCATTCGTATAATCTAAATGTGTTACCATACGAATTTTTCCTTCACCCATTGAAATTAGTAATACACCTCTTTCTGCCATCTTTTTCATAAAGTCATCTGGATTTATTGAATTTTCTACATAAAAAATAACAATATTCGTTTCTATAGGTTCTACCTTTTTTACATACGAACAATTTTCTAGTATCTCTCCTATCTCTTTTGCTTTCTGGTGGTCTTCAGCTAAACGCTCTACTTGATTATCCAATGCATAAATTCCTGCTGCTGCTAAAAATCCTGCTTGCCTCATTCCTCCGCCAAATAATTTACGTACGCGTAATGCTTTTTCTATATGTGCTTTACTCCCTATCAAAACAGATCCAACAGGAGCTCCTAAACCTTTTGACAAACAAATTGAAATGGTATCAAATAATTCTCCATACTGCTTAGGAGTTTCACTTTTAGCCACTAATGCATTGAACAAGCGTGCTCCATCTAAATGATATGCTAAATCATTGATTTTAGCTACTTGTTGAATCTTTTGCAATTCTTCAAAATCCCAACAAGCCCCTCCTCCTTTATTGGTCGTATTTTCAACACAAACCAACCTGCTATAAGGTGTATGAATATCGTTTCTACCGCCTACTACATTTTCTAATTGTTCAGCAGTAAACATTCCTCTATCGCCATCAATTAAACAAGAAGTTACTCCTGCATTAAAAGCTGCTCCTCCTCCTTCATAATTATATACATGTGCCCATTTATCACAAAACATTCTATCACCAGGTTGTGTGTGGATTTTAATTGCAGTTTGATTTGCCATCGTTCCAGAAGGAAAAAACAACGCATCTTCCATTCCAAACATGTCTGCAACTTTATCTTGGAGTAAATTTACTGTTGGGTCTGCTTTAAAAACATCGTCGCCTACTTTAGCACGCATCATTACTTCCAACATTCCTTGAGTTGGCTTTGTTACGGTATCACTTATTAAGTTTATTTCCATTTCTAACTACGATTTATAAAATGTATTTTTGCATTTATGATTACACACGAACAGCTTAAAAATATCGCTGAACGAATTGGCAAGTTAAAAGGATATTTAGAAATTGACAAGAAGTTAATTGAAATTTCAAATGAAGAAGAAAAAACTGCAAATCCTGACTTTTGGAACAATCCAAAAGAGGCTGAAGCCGTTATGAAGTCACTTCGATTTAAAAAGAAATGGGTAGAAGATTATACTACTGTTGTAGCAATGAACGACGATTTAGTTGTCTTGTACGACTTTTATAAAGAAGGTGATATTGAAGGAAGTGAAATTGAAGAGCAATTTGAAAACACTGCTACTTTTTTAGAAGATATTGAATTCAAAAATATGCTTTCTGAAGAAGGTGATAGTTTAAGTGCTACCATACAAATAACTGCAGGTGCAGGAGGAACAGAAAGTTGTGATTGGGCTGAAATGCTTACTCGTATGTATACGATGTGGGCAGAAAAACAAGGCTTTAAAGTCAAAACACTAAATTATCAAGAAGGAGATGTTGCTGGTATAAAAACAGTTACTTTAGAATTTGAAGGCGATTATGCCTTTGGATGGTTAAAAGGTGAAAACGGTGTACACCGTTTGGTGCGTATCTCTCCTTTTGATAGCAATGCTAAACGTCATACTTCTTTTGCTTCTGTTTATGTATATCCGGTAGCTGATGACTCGATTGAAATTGAAGTAAACCCAGCTGATATTGAAATTACTACAGCACGTTCGAGTGGTGCTGGTGGACAAAATGTAAACAAAGTAGAAACTAAGGTTCAGCTACTACATAAACCAACAGGAATTCAAATTCAGTGTTCTAACTCACGTTCACAACACGATAATAGAGCTACGGCAATGCAAATGCTGAAATCGCAATTGTACGAAATTGAATTACAAAAACGTTTAGCTGCTCGGGATGAAATTGAAGCTAACAAAATGAAAAATGAATGGGGAAGCCAGATTCGTAACTACGTAATGCACCCATATAAATTAGTAAAAGATGTCCGTACAACCCATGAAACAGGAAATGTAGATGCTGTAATGGACGGAAACATCAATCCGTTTTTAAAAGCCTATTTAATGATGATGGGTCAAAAAGAGGACTAGGAGTTAGGAGTTAGGAGTTAGGAGTTAGGAGTTAAAATAATTTTACTAGCAATACAAAAAACTTTATATTTTTTAACTTTATAAGTTCCTTCTTCTTTTTAATAATTAAGCGACTAAACCTATGAACATAAACTACTCTACTTTTACCTCTATAAACTTTTAAACTCAAAAAAAAATGATAAAAATTTACCACAATCCTCGTTGTTCTAAATCAAGACAAGGTTTAGAAATTTTAGAAAACTCTGAAAAAGAATTTGAAGTTGTAAAATATTTAGAAACTATTCCTTCTACTGAAGAGCTCAAAGAAATTATTCGTTTATTGAATATTTCTCCAATAGATTTGGTTCGTAAAAATGAAAAAATTTGGAAAGAGGAATATAAAGGAAAAGAATTATCGGATTCTGAAATTATTAACGCCATGATTGAAAATCCAAAGTTAATTGAACGACCTATAGTTGTTAACAATAACAAAGCTGTGGTGGGTAGGCCACCAGAAAGCATCAAAGAAATTATTTAATTTTTTTAAGCTCTCAAGAAATTGGGAGCTTTTTTTATTTTAACACAATTTAAATAACTAATTTTTTAGTTATTAAATAATTCAATGTAAATTGCTTACAAATTAAAATTCATATACTATGAAAAAAATGTTATTAGGACTATCCCTGGCCTTCTTTATATCTACAGGGCATAGTCAAGTTTTAAAAGATTCACAACAAGAGCACTTAAAAAAAGGAAAAGCAAGTGCTATGAAAATTCCAACCGACCCTTCTGTTAAGATAGGAAAACTATCAAATGGGATGACTTACTACATCAAACAAAACCCTAAGCCTGCCAACAAAGTAGAATTACGATTGGTTGTAAATGCAGGTTCAATTTTAGAAGATGATGATCAATTAGGATTGGCTCACTTCATGGAACACATGAACTTTAATGGTACCAAAAACTTTAAAAAGAACGAACTAGTAGATTATCTACAATCTATCGGGGTTAAATTTGGCGCCCACTTAAATGCATACACTGGTTTTGATGAAACCGTATACATTTTACCTATTCCAAGTGATGATAAAGAGAAACTTGAAAAAGGTTTTCAAATTCTTGAAGATTGGGCACACGGTGCTTTGTTAGAAGGAAAAGACATTGATGAAGAACGTGGTGTAGTTTTAGAGGAATACCGTTCTCGTAGAGGAGCAGATAGCCGTATGTTAGAAAAGTATTTACCTAAGGTGATGCACGGTTCTAAATACGCGCAAAGGTTACCTATTGGTACTAAAGAGAACTTAGAAAACTTTAAACACGAAAGCATTCGTCGTTTTCATAAAGATTGGTATCGTCCTGACTTAATGGCTGTAGTGGCTGTTGGTGATGTGAGTGTTGATGTGTTAGAAGAAAAAATCAAATCACACTTTAATAAAATACCTGCTGTGAACAACCCTCGCAAAAGAGAAGTTGCTCCTTTAAAAAATCACAAAGAAACTTTCATTGCAATTGAAGCGGATAAAGAAGCTCCTTTTTCTAGTGTCCAGTTAATGTACAAAGATTATGGTGAGGCTACTCCAGATGTTACCATTACTGATTATAGAAACTCAATTGTTAAATCATTATTTGCTCAGATGATTAACAATCGTTTGGATGAATTACGCAATAGTGAAAATCCACCTTTTGTTTACGGATTTAGCTACCATGGTGGTACTTGGGCTCGTGGTAAAGAAGCGTACCAATCAAGAGCGGGTGTAAGCGCTGATGGGCAATTAAAAGGTTTACAAGCTTTATTAGACGAAAGTGAACGTGTAAAAAGATACGGTTTCCAACAAGGGGAATTAGACCGAGCAAAAATGAATGTATCTGCTCGTATGGAAAAAGCGTTTAAAGACAAAGACAAAAGAGAATCTAGAAGAATTGTTAGTGAGTATGTAAACAATTTCTTAGAGCAAGAACCAATTCCAAGCATTGAATGGGAGTACAAAGCCAATCAAATGCTATTACCTTCAGTAAAACTGGAAGAAATAAATAAGCTTATTCAAAGTTATTTACATGATGATAACCGCGTGGTGGTCATTACAGGACCTAAAAAAGTAGTGACTGAACAACAAGTTATTGAAGCTTTAAATAATGTTAAAACAAAAGAGTTAAAACCATATGAAGATAAAGCAGTCGCTGCTTCATTAATAACAAAACAACCAACACCTGGATCTATAGTAAACCTTACTGAAAATAAAAGTTTAGGTACAAAAACCATGACTTTAAGCAACGGAGCAAAAGTAACTTATAAGAAAACTGATTTTAAAAACGATGAAGTATTGTTTGAAGCATTCAGCTTTGGAGGGACTTCTTTGTATTCTGATGAGGAAGTAAAAGCCACTTCCTTTGCCAATAGTGGACTTTCAGAAGCTGGAATTAATGGATTTTCTAAAACAGATTTATCTAAAATGATGTCGGGTAAAATTGTTCGTGTTTCTCCTTATATTTCTGGATTAAGTGAAGGGTTTAGAGGTTCTGCAACTCCTAAAGACCTAGAAGAACTGTTCCAAATGGTACATTTATACTTTACTTCTTTAAATAAAGATGAAAAAGCGTTTAACTCCTATGTAAATAAGCAAAAAAGCTTCTTAGGAAACCTATTAGCTAGTCCTAATTTCTTCTTCCAAAAAGAAATGAGTGAATTTGTTTACGGAAAAGACCCTCGCTATACCGGGTTTCCTTCTCCTGAAAAATATGAGAATGCTGATTACAACTTAGCGTATAAAAAATACCAAGAGCGTTTTGCTGACGCGGGTGATTTTAACTTCTATTTTGTTGGTAATGTTGACGAAAAGAAACTTGCTGAGTACGCAACTAAATACATTGCAGGTTTACCAGGTAAAAATTCTAATGAAACATATAAGGTTTTAGATTTCAGACCTTTATCTGGCTCTCATTCTAAAACAGTTACTAAAGGTAAAGACCCTAAAAGTAATGTTCGTATTACCTATCAAGGAAAAGCTAAATACAACAAAAAGGATGCGTTAGCTTTTAAAATCTTAGGTGAAGTTGTTGGAATTAAATTAACAGAAAAGTTACGTGAGCAAGAAGGTGGTGTATATTCTTCAAGAACTCGTGGTAGCATTTCTAAAATGCCTTACGGATGGTACAACTTTACAATTTCATACCCTTGTGCTCCTGAAAATGTTGAAAAACTAAAAAACATTTCTGTAGCTGAAGTTGCTTCTGTAGTTAAAAATGGGCCGACGAAAGAAGACTTGATGAAAGCTCAAAAAGGGATGATTTCCGACTACAAGGAAGACCTAAAAAAGAATCGTTTTTGGTTAAATACTATTAAAAATGTTGACTATCAAAACAACGATGTTTCGGATATAACATCTTTTGAAGACAGAATAAACTCTTTAACAGAAAAAGATATTCAGAAAGTAGCTAAGAAATACTTAACTAACGGATATATTTTAGGCGTTTTAAACCCTGAGAAATAATTCTCAATAGCACAACAACATACAAAAGCTCTCAAAGAATTGGGAGCTTTTATTTTTTTAGAAACCTTGATTCTAAAAAGCCAAGCCCATAACCATAAAACTGAGTAATGGTTGTAACCACACTTAACAAAGCTACTTGTAGATTTTTATTTTGAAATAAAGAATCTAAAAAAACACAAGTAAAGTAAAATACATAAAAAGTTAATAATTGCCAATACCCGAAAAAAGTCGCTATAATGGCAATATCAATTCCAATAATAAACAAGCTCGGAAACCAATAGGTTAATTTTGCTGTTTCAGGATATTTTTCATTTAAAATAGGTCTTGCTGTTCCAAAAGCAAAGGTTTGTTTAAAAAACTGCTGAATGGTGCTCCTGCGCTTATGATACACAAAAGCCTTTTCTATTAATTGTGTTTCAAAACCGTTTTCCCACAATCGAAACGTTAAATCGATATCTTCTCCTGCTTTCATTTTAGAAAAACCATTTGTTTTTTCAAAAGCAACTTTTGACAAGCCAAGATTGAAGCTTCTGGGTTGAAATTTTCCTACAGCCTTTTTCTTTCCTCTAATGCCCCCAGTTGTTAGTACTGAAGTCATTGAATAATTTATCGCTTTTTGTAAAGCTGTAAAACTGGGATGTGCAGCATCTGGCCCCCCAAAAGCATCCGTATAATTATATTCTAATGCTTTTTTTACTTCGGAAAGATACTGTGGCGGAACAATAACATCAGAATCTAAAATAATAAAATAGTTTCCTGATGCTCTTTCCATTCCATAATTACGGCTTGCTCCTGCTCCACTATTATCTTTATAAAAGTAATTTAGATTAAGTTTTGAAGTATATTTTTTTATTACTTCTTCGGATGAGTTTTCTGAACCATCTTCAATAATAAGCACCTCAAAGTCGTCTTGAAAATCTTGTTTTGTTAAGCTTTCTAACAACTCATCAATCTCTTGTGGTCGATTATAAACAGGTACTATTATTGAAAACTTCAAGTCCATTATAATTTAAACTCTTTGTTTAATTTGTTGAGCTATCCCATCCCAAAGTTGTATTCTTTTCTGTAAAGATTGCTTAGCATAAAACAACACATCATCCCATTTTTGTTGATCCTCTGCACACAACTCTTCTATCATTTGTAACGACAATGGTCCATGTTCATCACCATCGAGTTCTATATGCCTGTTTAAGTAATAGGTAAGTTTACTATAAGAATTTCCTTCTTTCTCTTCAGTATTTTTAACTATCTCTAAAAACATATCTGGTATTACATCTTCTCTACCGAAGGTAAAGCTTGATGCAATAATATGTGGCTCTCCTGTTTTTATAACCTCAAAAGAAAAGTTTACAAAATCTTTTACTTCTGCAATAATTGAACAGTTTTGAATTGCTTCCTCAACAGATTTTCCATCAATAATTTCTGAAATAAAACTTGAAATTTGAGCAGTACCAGCTCCAGCTTGACGCATCGCATCAATATACATTTCAAAGTGACTTTTAGGCTCTCCGAATTCATTAACATCAGTTTCTTCACCTAAAACAATTTCATTGATAAATCGAGCTGTTTTGGTATTCACAGCTGGTAACCAAGGTAAATTCACACAAGTAAGTTCTCGTTGTAACGCTTTTAATAACGACATAAAATCCCACACTGCAAACACATGCGATTCCATAAATAATTTTACATCATTTATATCATTCAACGAATTGTATAATTCATGTTCTTTTAACTGCTGTCTTAACGGTGCTAACTCTTTTTCTATGTGTAAAATATTGCTCATTTTATAACTATCAATAAAAAATGCAAATCTAACGATTTGCATTTTATCTATATTCTATTTCACTAAAGATCTTACTCTTCAGTAAACCTTTCCATTACTGCATCACTTACTCCCATATTAGAGAAACCTCCATCGTGGAATAAGTTTTGTAAGGTTACTTTCTTTGTTAAATCAGAGAATAATGAAATTGTATAATCAGCACATTCTAATGCTGTTGCATTTCCTAATGGTGACATCTTTTCAGCATACGAAATAAACCCATCAAATCCTTTTACTCCTTGTCCTGCAGTCGTTGGAGTTGGAGATTGAGATATAGTGTTTACACGTACTTTGTGATCTCTTCCGAAGAAATATCCAAAACTACGTGCAATACTCTCTAAATACGCTTTGTTATCAGCCATATCATTGTAATCTGGGAATACACGTTGTGCTGCCATATACGTTAATGCAACAATACTTCCCCACTCATTCATGGCTTGTTTGTTATATAAAACGTTCATTACCTTATGAAAAGATACTGCTGAAACGTCCCATCCTTTCGTTGTAAAATCGTATTTAGAATCTGTATAATGACGTCCTTTACGTACATTAACTGACATACCAATTGAGTGTAAAACGAAATCAATTTTACCTCCTAAAATTTCCATAGACTTTTCAACCAAATTGTTTAAATCATCCATAGAAGTTGCGTCAGCTGGAATAATTTCTGATCCTGTCTTCGCTGCTAAATCTTTAATACCTCCCATACGCATTGCTATTGGTGCGTTGGTTAATACAAACTCTGCTCCTTCTTCGTGAGCACGTTCAGCTACTTTCCATGCAATAGAGTTTTCATCTAATGCTCCAAAAATAATTCCTTTTTTTCCTTTTAATAAATTATACATATTTAAAATATTTTTAGTCTATCGTTGTTTGTTCTGAAAACAAATATATTATTAATTGTTAATTCTTATCTTTCTTTTTATCTTTTTCTCCCTTATCCATAGCCCATCTTTTTATTATATCATTTAACGCATTAAAGCCTAAACCTCCAAATAACATTCCAATTGGCATACCTATTATTGTTCTTTTAAACTCTTTAGGTTCTCTTTTATAATCAGGCAAGTAAGCCCAATACAGAAAGGCTAAAAAAAGTATTATTATAACAGAAACAATTAAATATTTCATTTGTTACTTATATAGTTATAATGCTAATAATTCTTTTGCATGGGTCAATGCACTTTCAGAAACATCTTTTCCACTTAACATTTCCGCTATTTCTCTAATACGTTCGTCTTCTGACAATAACTTTAAATTAGAAGTTGTTACTCCTTTTTCTTCTCCTTTAAATACTTTATAGTGCTGCACTCCTTTTGAAGCTATTTGAGGTAAGTGTGTTATGGTAATTACCTGCATATGAGCGCTCATATCTTGCATTATTTTTGCAATTTTATTAGACACCTCTCCTGAAACTCCGGTATCAATCTCATCAAAAATGATGGTTGGTAATTGTATGTTTTCTGATAATATTTTTTTGATAGATAACATGATACGAGATAACTCTCCTCCTGATGCTACCTTTTTCAATTCTCCAAAGTTACCTCCTTTATTTGCTGAGAATAAAAATTGTAAATTGTCTTTTCCGTTAGATAAGTATTCTTCTGAAGAAAGCAATTCTATAGCAAAACGAGCATTCGGCATTCCTAATTCTGACAAAAGATATTCTAACTCTTTTTTCAACTTCGGAATTACTTTATTTCTAGATGTCGTAATCATGTTTGCTACGTCATCTAACTTCTTAGCCACCTCTTTAATTTCTGCTTCTTTTTGAGCTACTACTCCTCCAGCATCTTCTACTTGTGCTACTTTTTCTGCTAGCGATACATGAATTTCTTGCAATTCACTTATAGTTGACACTGAATGCTTTTTTTGAAGATTGTAAATAAGCTGCAACCTATCATTTAGTTCTTCAATTTCATTCGGGTTGAATTCAACTTCTTCATTTGCGTTTTCTAACTCAGTAACTACATCATCTAACTCAATTTTCACGCTTGTTACGCGATTCGCTAACTCTTCATATTGCTTAGAAAAAGAACTAATTTTTTGCAATTTACCTTCTAAAGAATTTAGCAACGTTTGAATACCAATTTCTTCATTAATCGAAACACCTAAAGCTTCAGATAAATTCAACTTTATCTCTTCAATATTGTTTAATTTATCTAACTTTTCTTCTAAAACTTCTTGTTCTCCTTCTTTTAAATTAGCTTCTTCAAACTCATGAAACAAGTGTAAATTGTACTCGTACTGCTCTTTCGATTTCTCAGTTTCTTCTTGAAGTACTTTCAGCTCTTTTCGTAATTTGTTATACGTACGCAAGCCTCTTTTATACGATGCTATTTTAGCCTGATTTTTTGCTAAGGCATCAATCACAGAAAACTGAAAAGACACATCTGACAATTGCATGGTTTGATGTTGCGAATGAATGTCAATGAGCTTTGTTTTTAAAGCATTTAATACCGATAAGGTAACTGGTGTGTCGTTCACAAAAGCTCTCGACTTACCTGAGGGTAAAATTTCTCTTCGAATTATGGTTTCTTGTTCATAATCGAGATCTAATTCTTCAAACAATTCTTGTAAAGTATATCCTTCTATCGAAAATTGTGCTTCAATAACACATTTTTTTTCAGTGTCTTTTAAAGCAGCTAAATCGGCACGATTACCCATTACTAGTCCTAAAGCTCCTAATAAAATGGATTTCCCTGCTCCAGTTTCACCTGTTATGATAGATAAACCGTTCGTAAAATCAATCGTTAACTGATTGATTAATGCGTAATTATGTATAGATAAATGTGTAAGCAAATTCTATTCTTTTGTAAAGAATAAAAGTAAGGATTTTGAATGAATTAAATCAAGCTAAAACAAAGGAAGTCTATTGATTTTTCAACAGCTTATAAACCTTGCATTTTGGTCTTTAACAAGCCTGATTTTACTGTAAATTCTTCCACTTATCTTTATAAGTAGGAGCAACTTTATTTAAAACAGTTATCATTTGTGATTGATTTCTCGAGGTAACTCCATCAGAAAAAACATTCACAATTTCATCTCCTTTAGCGTCTAAGAAAACACGAATCATATAATTACCTATGGTAATATTATGCATCTTATCTAAATCTAAAACACTTTTTTCAATTGCTTCTTTAGCTGAATTTTTGTTATCAGCAAAGTTATCAAAACCGTTACGGTGATAATTGTAGTAGATACTTCGTAAAGTATTAAATTTAGAAGAAAGTAAGTTGTCTATCAAAGCAAAACGGTTTTGTTTCCCTACTTGATTTTGCCAACCAGATTCTCCGTTAGATTGTGCTAATAGCATAATATTTTCTGCCTGCTTTAAGTAGGTCTCACCTCCTTTTAAGGCAAAAGTATCTGCATCAACACCTAGGATTGTATACACATAGAAAGCAATTGTGGAAATTAAATTAGATTCGTAAATAGTTGGATTGTAAATTAATGGATCAAACTCATTATAACGAAAGTTAAAGTTTGTATCATTAATATTTAAAACAGGGGTAGCGTAGGTTGAATTATATACAGGTCGAGTTGACTGTACTTGTAAAGTTCCTGAAAAATTACTTCCGTTTTGTTCGTTTATAATAATATTGAATGCACAGTTAATTCGCTCTTGTTGCTTAAAGTTTCTATTGGTCCATTGTTTATCATTAATAAACTCTGTTAACGCTTTTTGTAACGTTTGGTAAACTTGCTTGTTACTACTTTGTACTTTATCTGAATTGATAATTACAGTAGCATTCAGCTCTTGCGAATAAGAAGAAAAAGCAACTGAAAGAAGAAAAACTATAAAGAAAAACTTACGCATTTAATTTTTGTATTATTTCGTTAACGATATCTTTTGATACTGCTTTTTTCGACTTTAAATCAAATGATTTTTCATTAAAATCAGCATCAATAATTGTAATTTTATTGGTGTCGGTTGCAAAACCAGCACCTTTATCACGTAACGAATTTAATACAATAAAATCTAAATTTTTGCGTGTAAGCTTACTTTTTGCGTTTTGTACCTCATCGTTCGTTTCTAATGCAAACCCAACTAACAACTGTTTTTTCTTAATTTCTCCTAGAGATTTTAAGATATCTTTAGTAGGTTCTAACTCAATACTTAACGCTGCTTCTTTCTTTTTTATTTTTTGAGTAGCTACATTTTTTGGTCGATAGTCTGAAACTGCCGCCGATAATACAGCTATATCAACCTCAGCAAAATACTTATGACACGCTTCATACATATCTTGTGCTGATTTCACATCTATTCTATGAATAAAAGAATGATGTACTTGTTGATGAGAAGGACCTGCTACTAAAAATACCTCAGCTCCTAAATTAGCTGCTGTTTTAGCAATTTCAAATCCCATTTTACCTGAAGAATGATTTCCAATAAAACGAACAGGATCTATTGCTTCATAGGTTGGTCCCGCAGTAATTAGCATCTTTTTCCCACGAAGTGGTAATTTAGATACAATATCTTTCTCTATAAAGTCAACAATATCTTCTGGTTCAGCCATACGACCTTCTCCAACCAACCCGCTTGCTAATTCACCCGAAGTAGCAGGAATGAAGATATTCCCAAAATCTTGTAAACTTTCTAAACTCGTTTTAGTTGATGGATGTTGGTACATGTCTAAATCCATCGCAGGTGCAAAATACACTGGACATTTAGCTGACAAATAGGTTGCTAATAATAAATTATCGCAAGTACCATTGGTCATTTTAGACAAGGTATTTGCAGTAGCTGGGGCTATTAACAT
Organism: Tenacibaculum sp.; assembly: GCF_048269885.1. NCBI lineage: Bacteria > Pseudomonadati > Bacteroidota > Flavobacteriia > Flavobacteriales > Flavobacteriaceae > Tenacibaculum > Tenacibaculum sp. The sequence continues at coordinate 58,048 of NZ_JBLWTZ010000013.1, forward strand.
TAAATCTGCCCACAAACCTAAATCTACATGGTTATTCCACAATTCATTTTCATCTTCTTTATCATAAAAGGTAGAATGAACTGGATTTTTTGATAAGGTGGAAAGTGTAAGAGGTGTTATAAAATCTTTAGACGCAGGAGTCATAATTACTTTGACTTCTGCGCCCGATTTTATAAATAAGCGAACTAAGTTCGCTGTTTTGTATGCCGCTATACCGGCGGTAACACCAAGTAAAACTTTTTTACCGCTTAGTACAGACATATTATTTTGTCTCTGGAGTTCTATAATATACCTTGTCGTTTAACCACTCTTCTACTGCAATAGCATGTGGTTTAGGCAAACGCTCATAAAATTTAGAAACTTCGATTTGTTCTTTGTTTTCAAAAACTTCTTCTAAACTATCGTTATAAGTAGCAAACTCATCTAACTTATCAACCAATTCCTTCTTTAAATCAGAATTAATTTGTGTGGCTCTCTTTGCTATAATAGAAATAGCTTCATAAATATTATGTGTTGGAGCCTCGATAGCTTCTTTATTATAAGTTACGGTACTTAACGGCGCTTTCGTTTCTTTATAATCCATTTTTTAACTTTTAGCTAATTGTTCTTGTTCTTTGTTTAATGTTGCTAACATTTCGTTTGATTCTTCCATGAATTTCGATTCAGGAAAATTTCTTTTTAACTTATCGTACGCTTTAACTGCTTCTTTAATTCTTTCTGCTTTTCTACGTTGCGTACTTTTCATTGCAAAATCATGCGCTGCTTTTAAACGGTAGTACAAAGCTTCTTCTTTATACTTCGTTCCTAAATAATCTTCTAATAAATTATCAAAAGCAACGATTGCTGCTTTGTAATTTCTAGAATCATAGTCTGCAGTTTTATAATATGTTTTTGCTATCTCAAAAGATTTCTTTTCTAGTTTTGCTCTTAATTCAGCATGATACTTGTTAGCCTCTGCTACCTTATCTGAATCTGGGTAATTATCTATAAACTTCTGAAAGGCTTCTAATGCTTTGTTTGTATCTGTTGGATCTAAACTAAAGCTTGGTGCTGCTTTGTAATAACTTAAAGCTGATAAAAAAGCGGCCTCTTCTCTTTTTGAACTTTTCGGATAATTCCCTGTAAATCTATTAAAATAATAACCTGCTAACCCGTAATTTTTCTCATTAAAGTTAGCTTGAGAAACCATAAATTGAATACGCTCCATTTGAGGTTTTCCTCTGTATGAAGGTGTTATTTTTTCAAACAACCGTAAAGCTTTGCCGTACTTTTGAGCTTCGTACATTTTTACAGCCATTTTGTATTGTTCTTCTACAGTTCCTTTATTCAATACTTTTTGATATTCTCCACATGAAGAAAGTACTAAAAGCATTACAGCAATATACGCTAGATTTTTCATTTTTTGCATCTGGCAAAATTAGTGATTAATTATGGATTATTAAAACGATTTTTTTTCTCATAAATGAGAGAAACAAGAAACTACAAAATCTGTTATATTTTTTCCAAAGAACTCCTAAATGTTTGTTAATCTTATTGCTGAGCTCCAGCGGCAGATTGAGCTACTATTTGCTTTACATCGTTATCAAATAGATATAATCCTCCTTTATCGTCTCCTATTAAGTTAATTTTATCTAAAATGTTGCGTGCCAATGCTTCTTCTTCTATTTGCTCAGACACATACCACTGTAAAAAGTTATGGGTTGCATAGTCTTTTTCTTGTAGTGTGATATGTACTAAGTCATTTATCGATTTAGATACCATTACCTCATGATCAAATAATGTTTGAAACATATCTTTAAAAGATCCAAATTTTGCTGGAGGTTCTTTTAAATCAGAAATATGTGCATGTCCACCACGTTCATTTACAAACTTTATTAATTTTAGCATGTGCATACGCTCTTCATCTGAATGTGCATACATAAATTGTGCTACACCTTCAAATCCTTGAATTTCTGCCCAGCATGCCATAGCTAAATATACTTGTGAAGACTCTGCTTCAACTCTAATTTGATCATTTAATGCCTGTTCTATTACTTTTGATAACATATTTTTTACTTTAAAAAGTTACTCTTTATACAAAGATGCTAAAAAAAGACTACAATAACGAAATTGTAGCCTTTTGCATTCTTTATTTTTGTTTAGACAGCTTATAGATTATCTATAAAGTCTGATATTTTTGTTTGTAGTTCTTCTGAAGCTGTTACTAACGGTAAACGTACTTCATCTAAACAAATTCCTAATTTTTGCAATACTGCTTTGATTCCTGCTGGATTGTTTTCTTCAAAAATTAAGCTTATTATATCCATTAGTTTATAGTGAAGTTCGTAAGCTTCTTTTGCTTTTCCTTCTAATCCTAACTGAATCATTTTTGAAAACTCTTTTGGCAATGCTTGTCCAATTACCGAAATAACTCCTGCTCCACCTGCTAAAGTTACTCCAACAGCCAAATCATCATCACCAGAAATTACTAAAAAGTCTTCAGGCTTGTCTTTTAACAACTCATAGTATTGTTGTTGGTTGTTTCCTGCTTCTTTTACTGCAACGATGTTTTCAAAGTCTCTTGCCAATCGTAAGGTTGTTGCTGGCTCCATGTTTTTTGCGGTCCTACCAGGAACGTTATACATAATAATTGGCTTAGGACTCGCTAAAGAAATTGCTTTGTAGTGCTGATAGAATCCTTCTTGCGTTGGTTTGCTATAGTATGGAGCTACTGATAAAACTCCATCTATTTCCGATAAATCTAAAGATTGTAGTTCCTCAACAACAGTTTGTGTATTGTTCCCTCCAACCCCTAAAACGAGTGGTAAACGCCCTTTATTTTCTTCGGCAATTACTTTAATTATATCGATTTTTTCTTCTTTAGTAATTGTAGCACTTTCTCCAGTAGTTCCATTGATTACTAAATAGTTTGTACCGTTTTCAATATTGTAATTTACTAGCTTTTTAAGTGCTTCGAAGTCTACACTTAAATCTTCCTTAAAAGGAGTTACCAAAGCTACTCCAGTTCCTACAAACTTTTGCATTATATTTTATTTAAAATCGTTAGGTATTTTTTTAATTCTTGATTTAAAACAGCTTCGTTAAAACTAGCGTCAGACACCACTATATCGTATAATCTATCGTCAATTTCAGCAAAACCTACTTTAAAATCTGCTTGCGACAACAAAGTTACCATATTCGTTAATAAGTTTGACGCTTTTGTATAGTTTATGAGTAGGTCATATTTGTTTTTAACGAAATCTTTTAAATTGTCGGATTTTAAACTCGCTTTGAAGCCAAAATCTTTTTCAGTAAAAAACTCTGGAGAGGATTCCTCCTTTTTGGAGTACTCTTTACAAACCAGTACGCTTATGTCTGTTTTTTGAAAAGGAAAAATGTTTGTTAAGTTGGCTATTACTACATTTACTAAAGCTTCATTATCTAGCAGTATTGCTACACTTTTAACTTTAGTGTCTTTATGCGGAGTATTCTCTTTTTTTACAACTAGTTTGTCGTATGCTTTTTGAATGGATTTCTTCTTTAGGGTACTTATCATTTGTAAAAATTACGAGTAGCTAATTTATATTATTTCTCATCAATTTCTAATAATAAAAATTGATTTAACTGCTTTCCATACAATTGAAAATTATCATCAGCAACCAAAATTAACGATCTATTTCCGTTTTGTAATATGGGGCCTAGAGTAATTGCCTCAATATTATCTACAATTCCATCAGTTAATTGATTTTTAACAGTGCTAAAATCAAATAAGAGTTCTTTTTTTAACGGTGTATATTTTTCGTTTTTCAACGATTGTTTTTCTAGTGTATTTGTTGAAGTATTACCTATAGTCGCTTTAAAAATTCTGACTACATTTCCATGGCTACCATAACCACTTTGATAGGCTCTTTCAATTATAAAAAACTGATTTTTTCGGTATTCTAAAATAGCCGTAGTTCCGTTTAGGTTTATTTTTCCTTTAGCTGGTTTATCAATTTTCTCTAATTGATATGCGAATTGTTTGGTTGCTTTTTTTGATTCGTTATCAAAATAGGTAATTCTAATAGGAGATTGTGTTTCGTGAAAAGTTGGTTCTTCTCCATCTGCTTCTAAAGGAGCTTCCATTGCAACCCAAAAACCTTTGCCGTCAAAACTTTTTGAAGAACTTTCAAAAACACCGTTATGCTTTGGCTTCGCTTTGGATGTTGCTTTGAAATAGTTAGGTATTTCTATCTCTTGTTTAAAGTTTCCTTTCGTGTCTATTTCAAATATACTTGGATCTTTTTTATAGTGAATAGATCCCTCACTTACTAAATTTATGGTTCCCTTATCTACAAAAATAGACTCTAAATCTAATACGTGGGTTTTAGTAAACTGACTTATAGTATCAACTATAATAACATCTTCAAAATTTACCGATTGTATCGAATCTTTTTTAACAGTAATACCTCCTACTAAAATTCTTGGGTTGGTAGCATCATCTACTACCATATAGTAGTTGTTATTATAATAATCAATTCCAGAAATACCACCGATAACAGTGTTATTAACAATTAAAGAATCTTTTACCAGATACTCATCTAAAAACTTAAGTGTTGTTTTTTGTTGTTTACAGGCTAATAAACCAAAAACTGATAAGGCAAATACTATTTTTTTCATACTTACAAAAGTATTGTTTTTAGTTCATGTAAGCATTAAAAATTGTAACGTCTAATCAAGTAGATTTTTATTATGTATGAAAAAATATATTCTTTTAATTTTAAAACTGGTTCCTGCTTTTATAATGCTTCAAACATTATTTTTTAAATTTACTGGGGCACAAGAAAGCATTGATTTATTTACTAAAATAGCCGGAGATAATGAGGTTTATATGCGAATAGGGACAGGTATTTTGGAATTCATTGCTTCCATACTTTTATTCATTCCAAAAAAAACTTGGATAGGAGCCTTGCTTACTGTAGGCGTAATGATAGGAGCCGTTATGAGTCACTTAACCATTATAGGTATTGAACATAATGGCGATGGTGGTACCTTGTTTATTAGTGCTATTGTAACTTTTATCTCTGGTTCCATTCTATTAATTTTTAATAGAGCCAACATTCCTTGGGTTGGAAAAAACTTCAAAAAGAACTAAAAAAGAGCAGTTTAAAAACTGCTCTTTTTGTTAATTTATTCCTATACATATTATTACTTCTGCATTTGTTGGATCTGATGCTTTCGCTCCATACACTTCATAATCGGATGTATAAGCTCTATTGATATCTTTATTCCAAATCTCTAACCATTTATTGTAGACAATATTATCTGTTAAACTTCCTTTTGCTATGTATGTTTTATAACTTGGGGCTGTTATTTTTTTACTCACCAATCCTTTTGGAATAGCATCTATCTCACTTACCTTGCAGCCAATGATTGTTGTATATGGCTTGGTGTAATCTGATTCATAATCGGTATATACAGCATATATTTCATTTGAAAGTTTATTGGGTATTTGTTCAGCTATATTTTCAGACATAAATCGTTGCCATAAAGCAGGTATATCTTTTGCTGCTTGTTGATTTTCATTTGTTGTTCTTACTGAAATCCCTACCACGTAAAACGGTTCTTTTTGTTCTGTACTCATCTTATCTTTTTTTAATTAAGCTATCAAATACCAAAAATCAAGTTGAGTTGTGGATTCCTCTATTTTTTCTAAAAATGCTTTACAAAATTGATTCTCAAAATACCCAGAACAGAGTTGCTTTGTTTGCCCTAAAGTTTCTCCAAACACAACTTCAGCGTAAGTATCATTTGGTAGAATTCCTACAAAATGTCCTTTGGTATTATTAAAATTATTCAGGTAGTTGTTTTTTACTGCTTCTAAGGCTGGTAATAATGAGTCTAACTTTTCAGTTTCTTTTAATTTAAAAACACCATATTCTACACATGAAAAATTCTCTGGTACCTTAAAGTTTTTCTCATTTATTTTATTAAAGTTGACTTGTACACTACTTGATTCAACCATATCGAAAAAAAGATTTACTGACTCATTACTTTCTGCTGATTTTTCGAGTTGCTTTAAGGCCCCCATATTTTCTGCAAAAAGAACATTCGCAAATTTTCCTTCTATATTCCTTACCAAACAGTGAAATACAATTCCTTTTTGCTGCTTTAAAAAGTTTGATTCAAAATTCAATACTGCTTCAATTAACTGATTGACTGTTACACTACTCTTTACCTCGAACGTAGTAAACTCCATTACTGCTACATTACTATTATTAAGTCTTATCATTTATTAAGTTTTTAATTAATAATGCAATAATAGAATCTGGTAGTGTCAGCCTTATGTCAAGGGTACTAAATATTTTAATAAGATTCGAAAAACTCCGCTAAGGTCATATTATGAGGTTCGAAAGTTATATAAGAAGTTACTAAACTCTTCATACAGTCTAACCTAAAAGCTCTAAATTCATTTCTCAATCGACAATACGCTATTAACAACCAATTTTCGTTGGTACTATATAATGCAAAAGGCTCTACTATTCTCTTCGTAAAATTATTTTCAAGAGACAAATAGTCTAACTCTAATAAATTAAAATTTGTAATTGCTGACTGAATTTGAATTAGGTAATTGCTCGATTGTTCTTTTTCTATATTGGCTCTAAAAGCAATTCTTTGAGATAGGAAATCGACTTTCCCTTTTTGTGAATACCTTAAAACTGCTTTGATCTTAGTAATAGCTTCACTATAATTTTTCACTAGTGAAGTATCTTTATTTTTCAAAATTAACTGCTCTGCTGTTATCAGTGCATTAGCTTCTTCTTCTGAAAACATAATTGGTGGTAACCGATACCCTTCTTGTAAAAAATATCCTCTTCCTTCTTCAGTAACTACCGGAACTCCTGAACTTTCTAGCGTTCTAATATCTCTATAAATTGTTCGTAAACTTACCTGAAACTTATTGGCTAGTTCTCTTGCTGTTAGCAATCTTTTTGATTGTAGTAAAGTTACAATTTGAGTTAACCTTATCAACCTCGGCTTTTCCATTAGAGAATTACTTTTCTTTTGCTACAACTGCCTTAACAATTAGATATTGAGAAACGATATACAGGATGATTATAGCAATATCAAACAACCTTTTAGGTGTATAAAAGTTATTCAATGCTATAAGGCTATCAGAAGCAATAAACAAAATAGCTCCTAACAACAACCATGAATTCGCTGTATTCTTTTGCTGACGATAATTTAGTAATGCCGCTGTTCCAAATGTTGAAATAGCTATTCCATACACCAATACAGGTAACAACATGTCTCCTAAATTATTATAAATTAAACCTAAGAGTCCCACAAATAACAATACAAAGGGAATTGCTGACGTTAGTATTTTAACTACTGAGTCTTTATACAAAAAGCTTGTCGTTATTTTAATATAAACAACATGTGCTACTAAAAACGAGGCTAAACCAAACACAAAAAAGTTTGTTTTATCTAGCAGGAAAACATCACCCCAAAACGAGAAAAACAAGGCTGATAACAGCCAAAAACTTGGTTTTTTAACCGATACCAAATACACTACCGCTAGTGATGTCATTAGTAACGGTTTAAAAATCATTTCGATAGTTTTATTTTGAGTTATTACTGCATATACGTCAGCAATAGCGACCAATAAAAAAATAATGGAAGCTAGGGTTATTTTAGTTTGTTTGGTCATTTTTTTTAATATTAAATCTTAGGTAAATTAGTTTTTAAATTTTCACTATCAACTGCCTAAAAACTAATCTATCATATCCATAAAATCTTGTTCCGAGATAATTGGAATTCCTAAACTTTCAGCTTTGGTCAGTTTACTCGGTCCCATATTATCCCCTGCTACAATATAGCTCGTTTTTTTAGAAATGGAACTCGACACTTTTCCTCCGTTGTCTTCAATCGCTTTTTTGAGTTCAGTTCTACTCATTTGATGAAAAACTCCTGAAACAACAAATACTTTTCCTGCTAATTTATCGGTTTGCCCTTCTAAACTTTCTGCAGACACTTCTAGTTGAACTCCGTAAGATTTTAATCGATTTATCAATTCAATATTTCCTAAATCATTCGAAAAATCAATGATACTTTGTGCTATTCTATCTCCAATTTCATCAACTGCAATCAATGTTTCAAAATCAGCATTCATTAAATTGTCGATTGACTTAAAATGTTTTGCTAGTTTTTTTGCTACGGTTTCACCTACAAAACGGATTCCTAAAGCAAATAACACTTTTTCAAACGGAATTTCTTTTGACTTTTCAATTCCTTCAATCATGTTTTGCGCTGATTTTTCAGCCATTCTTTCTAACGGAATTACTTGTTCTACCGTTAAGTCATATAAATCCGCATAGTTTTTAATCAACCCTTCTTTACGCAATAAATCAACCGTTTCTCCTCCTAAACCATCAATATCCATGGCTTTTCTACTAATAAAATGCTTGATTCTACCTGTAATTTGCGGTGCACATCCAAATTCATTAGGGCAATAATGTTTTGCATCTCCTTCAGTTCTTACCAACTCTGTATGACATTCAGGACAGTTAATTGCATATTGTGTAGGAACAGAATCTGCTGGTCGTTTTGTTAAATCAACAGCTATAATTTTCGGAATAATTTCTCCTCCTTTTTCTACAAAAACAGTGTCTCCTACTCGTACATCTAGCTTCGCTATTTGATCTGCGTTATGTAATGATGCTCTTTTTACAATCGTTCCAGCTAATTGTACAGGTTCTAAGTTTGCTACCGGTGTAATGGCTCCAGTTCTACCTACTTGATAGGTAATTTCATTTAATACTGTAGAAACTTGTTCCGCTTTAAATTTATAAGCAATTGCCCAACGAGGTGCTTTTGAAGTATATCCTAGTTCGTCTTGTTGCTGAAACGAATTTACTTTTACCACTACTCCATCCGTTTCGTATGGTAAGATATGACGTTTACCATCCCACTCGTTTACAAAATCTAACACCTCATCAATTGATTTAGCTAAAACAATGGTGTCTGGAACTTTAAATCCAACTTTTCTTGCAGCTTCTAAACTTTCAAAATGCGAAGCATATTTACGTTCTCTTGTTACTAATTGATACAATAAACAATCTAGTGGTCTTTTTGCTACTTCTGCACTATCTTGTAACTTCAAGCTTCCACTAGCGGTATTACGCGGGTTTCGATATGGTTCTTCATCATTCGCAATACGTTCTTCATTCATTTTATGAAATCCGTCTAACGGTAAAATGATTTCTCCTCGCATTTCAAAATCTGTCACAAAATCACTATTTGGCAATAATGGAATGGATTTTATGGTACGAATATTGGTGGTTACATTATCTCCTTGGAAACCATCTCCACGAGTAACTGCTTGTACAAACTCGCCATTCTCGTAAGTAAGGTTTATTGAAGCTCCATCGTATTTTAATTCACAGGTATATTCAACTTCATCGGTTCCTAAAATTTTCTGAACACGTTTTTCCCAATCTAACAGGTCTTCTTTAGAATACGAATTGTCTAATGAATACATTCTATGCTTGTGTGTAACCGTTTCAAAATTTTTAGTTACTTCTCCTCCTACTCGTTGCGTTGGGGAATTGGGGTCAAAATATTCTGGATTTTCGTCTTCTAGCTGCTGAAGCTCTTTTAACTTAATATCAAACTCATAATCAGAAATAGTTGGTGCATCCAACACGTAATAATTATGATTATGTTTGTGTAACTCTTCTCTTAATAGTTGTATCTTCTCCTGAACTGTCATTAAATTATTTTCTAACGGTACCTGTAAAATGATTTATTTTCGAATTGATTGGGTTTCCTGAGGCTCTTCTGAATGAAGCTAACTGACCTGCATGCCAAATAGCATCAGCTATTGGACCATTAATTGCATTCCATATTGGATGTTTTTTATCTCCAAAAATTATTTTGTACTGCGATACATCTGTACTTTTTCTAAAAATATCGCTTGCTAACTTTAAGTTTTCTAAGGTTGTTTTTCGTTTTTCAACAAATGTCATTCCTGACTTTGCTTCTTTATGAGGAACCTTTAACGCTGCATTTTTAATTACTTGCGATAAACTTAACACATGATCTATTGTTTCTCCAGTAGTTTTTGCTTCTTCACTTGGTTTGTATGCTAAATCCTTTTCTGTTAAACCTTCGGTTGCCCAATAATAGCGAAAACCTAATCCATCTATCATTCTACTAATTACAGATCCTGTAGTAAATTCTTTGGCTTCTTTTGGTATTTCGTAGTAAGGTAATTTGGATTGTGCGTTTGTTGTTATTGCTGCAAACAACAATAGTATCGGTGTAAGTACTGCCTTCATTTAATTTTATTTTTGACGCTAATTTAAGGAAAAGATTTATGTAGTATAAGCAAAATACTTATCTATTAAAAATAAAAAAACCGAGGCAATCCCTTACCTCGGTCGTTAAAAAACAAACTATGTATGATAGTTTATTTTTTTAACCACATAGTATAGATGGTTTCTTTATTTCTTGCTGAAACTAACAACATGGTTTCACTAATTTTTTCAATCTTTAAATTTTCTTCAAAGCTTTTATCGTCAAATTCTAGCTCATTGGTATCGACTATTAATTTCCATCTCCCACTTTCCTCCTTATTACTCATCATAACTTGATATCTTCCATCAGGGCTTAACTCTAACCAATTCTCGCCATCAGAAAATTCAAATTTTTCGTTTCCAACTTTCATTGAATCGACAAACCATTTACCAGAAACTAATGTAGTTAATTCTTGGGAGTAACTTAGTGAAGTAACACCAAGCATTAGAAATAGTAATATTATTACTTTTTTCATAAAGGGGACATTTTAAGGGGTTGCTCTAGCCAAATATAACAAAAAAGCCGAAGCAAATCAATGCTTCGGCTTTTTTTTATCTGTTTTTACTTTATTTTAATAATAAGTATAACGACGTACTTTAGCAATATGTTTTGCCAAACGCATTACTTGGTGTGAATAACCATACTCATTATCATACCATACATAAATTACGATAGTATCTCCGTCAGCTATTGTTGCTTTACTATCGAAAATAGACGGTGCTGTTGTTCCTACAATATCAGAAGACACTAATTCATTACTTAATGAATATTGAATTTGCTCTACTAAATCTCCTTCTAACGCATACTGTTTCATAATTGCATTTACAGACTCTACTGTTGCTGGAGTATTTAATTGCAAGTTTAAGATTGCTAACGATCCGTTAGGTACTGGTACACGAATGGCACTTGAGGTTAGCTTTCCTGCTAATGCTGGTAATGCTTTTGCTACTGCTTTCCCTGCTCCTGTTTCGGTAATTACCATGTTTAACGCAGCAGCTCTACCTCTACGGTATTTTTTATGCATATTATCAACCAAATTTTGGTCGTTTGTATATGCATGAATTGTTTCTAAGTGTCCTTTTTTAATCCCGAAGTTATCTTCTAACACTTTTAATACTGGTGTAATAGCATTGGTAGTACATGAAGCTGCTGAGAAAATATCGATATTATCAGGATTATTTTCTTCATGATTTACTCCATGAACAATATTTGGTACTCCTGCACCAGGAGCAGTTAACAATACTTTGCTAGCTCCTTTTGCTTTTAAATGACGATTTAATGCTTCTTCATCTCTAAAAGCACCTGTATTATCAATAATTAACGCATCGTTAATTCCGTATTGTGTATAATCAATATCTTCTGGTTGTGCTGCTGAAATCATGTAAACAGTTGTACCGTTAATAATTAAAGCATTGTTATCAGCATCTACCTGAACTGTCCCTAAGAAATCTCCGTGTACAGAATCTACACTTAATAAAGAAGCTCTTTTTTCTAATACTGTTTGATCTATTTTGCCGCGAGTTACTACAGCTCTTAAACGTAATTGAGAACCTTTCCCCATTTTACTACTTAGTTCACGGGCTAATAAACGACCAATACGTCCAAAACCGTATAACACTACATCTTTTGGCTGAATATTATCTGCTTCTGTAGCATCTTTTAATTGCTCTTTTACAAAAGCTATTTTATCTGCCGATGCATCATCCTGCAAATGGTATTCGTACGCTAATTTACCTATATCTAATTTTGATGGTGGTAAATCAATTGATTGAATTGCTTTCGCTATTTCTAAAGCGTCTTCTATTGTTATTGGCTTTGCTACAAATTCTTTGGCGTAGTTGATTAAGTTTAAAACCTCACTAGCTCTTTTGTCTACTAACGGATTTCTAAATAATACTAACTCGATAGATTTATCATACCATAAATCGTTAACGATGTTAATAAACTCAACTGTAGCTCTACGAACTTGCGCTTGATTTACGACTTCTTTTTCGTAATTTGTTATTGTTGACATAGTTGTGTGTTAACTAAAAATTAAAAAATTTGTGCAAAAATAGGTATTTCTTCTCTATTTTTTATTGGTTTTACAAAAGAAAAAAACCTTGTTAAAACGATTTTAGCAAGGCTTTTTATTTTAAGGGATCTTATTAGTGCTCCCTTGAAGTTTTTTACATGTCAATTTAGTATCTAAACCTTTCTATTTGACCTGATGGATTAATCATCTCTAACAAAAGTCTATTTCCACTTCCGTACATACTATCTAACATGGTAACAGCTTCTTTTGCTGAACTGACTTTTTTTCCATTAACTTTCGTTAAAATATACCCTTCCCCTACTTCAAATTGTTTAAATGCTATATTTTGTGTTCTTTTAATCTTAGCACCCCCTTCTATATTGAACTTTTTTCTATCTTCTTTAGTAAGATCTTCAAACTCCGTTTGTAAAACTTTACTCACTGGTAATTTTATAAGCTTCGTTAGCTTAACGACTTTAGTCAACTCTTCTCCATCTCTATCAATTGTTACATTTACATATTCTCCAGGTCTTTTTGCTGTTAACTGTCCTTTTAAATCAGAGAACTTAGAAATCTTCACATTGTTTACTTTGGTAATAACATCTCCTTGCTCTAGCCCCGCTTTTTTTGCTCCTCCTTCTTCTAAGACTTCTCCTATTTTTACTCCTTCGATGTCATTTGCTTCCACATCTATATTAATTCCTAAAACAGCTTGTTGTACCATTCCAAATTCTAACAAGTCATCCACCACTTTTTTAGCAATATTTGAGGGTACCGCAAACGAATACCCTATAAAAGAGCCTGTTCTTGAAGAAATAGCAGTGTTAATTCCTATTAATTCTCCTCGTGTATTTACCAGAGCTCCTCCACTATTCCCAGGGTTTACAGCAGCATCTGTTTGGATAAATGAGTCAATATTGGTATTTCCATCCAAGTCACGTCCTTTTGCACTTACAATACCTGCAGTAACGGTAGACGTTAAATTATATGGATTTCCTACTGCCAATACCCATTCTCCTACTTTAATATTATCAGAGTTTCCAAAAGGCAAATTTGGCAACTCAAAATCAGCCTCTACTTTTAACAAAGCGATATCATTACTCTTATCTGCTCCTATTAACGTTGCTTTTAACTTTTTCTGATTATTTAACGTAATTTCAATATCGCTTGCTCCTTCAATTACGTGATTGTTGGTTACAATATACCCATCAGGAGAAATAATTACACCACTACCTGTACCTACTTGTTGGTACTTTCTTGTTCCACTTCCTCTACCATAAAATAATTCTGCTAACGGGTTTTGTTGGGTTCTTATCGATGTGTTTTTAACATGTACCACCGCATGTACTGTTTTATCAGCTGCTTCCGTAAAGTCGGTGGGTGTTGATGTTGAATTTATTACTGTAGGCGTATAGTTTGCCTTTACGGTTTGCATTGTTGGTTCTACCGATTTCTCAACAATTACTTGCGGCTCATCTATCAATGTCTTATATCCTGCAAGTGTTATTGCACCTCCTAAAATCGCAATTCCTAAAGTTCCAATTATTTTCTTCATATGCTTACAAAATTTTATACTCCAAATATACAATTTTAACATTTCAAGTAAATGTGTTTAACTTCTATTTAACTGATTTTAACCGCTATTTAACAGTCCTCTTTACTTTATAAAATATGTATCTTTGTTCTTTATTATGAATTTAGAATTTTACAAATACCAAGGAACCGGAAACGATTTTATCATGATTGATAACCGTTCAAAAACCTTTCCAAAAAATAAAACTGACATAATTGCAAAATTATGTGATAGACATTTCGGTATTGGAGCTGATGGTCTTATCTTACTTGAAGAAGATAAGACCACCGATTTTAAGATGGTATACTATAACTCTGACGGTAATGAAAGTACGATGTGTGGTAACGGAGGTCGTTGTATTGTAGCTTTTGCTCATAAACTTGGACTTTTCGAAACCGAAACTACTTTTATTGCTATTGATGGATTGCATCATGCCTCTATTATTAACAACCTTGTTTCTTTACAAATGATTGATGTTGACAAGGTGAATATTTTTGACAAGTATGTTTTTACCAATACAGGATCGCCACACCATGTTCAGTTGGTAAACGATCTTGCAAATTATGATGTCTTTTCAAACGGAAAAGAAATTAGGAATGAGATTTATGGCACTGAAGGCAGCAACGTTAACTTTGTAGAACAAATAACTGACAATACTTTTAAAGTACGTACCTACGAACGAGGAGTTGAAGATGAAACTTTAGCTTGTGGTACTGGTGTTACTGCCGTCGCCATAGCCATGCATGCAACCAAAAAAACAAATAGTTCTTCTATTATTTTACCTGTTGAGGGTGGAGAATTAGAAGTTTCTTTTAAAGAGCAAAACGGAATCTATTCTGAGGTCTTTTTAAAAGGACCTGCTACTTTTGTATTTATAGGTAAAATAAATATTTAGTGCATACGTTAACTGGAACACATATCAAATTAAGAGCCTTAGAACCCGAAGACTTGGAATTTTTATTTCAAATTGAAAACAATGAGTCTTTTTGGGAAGTGAGTCATACACAAACTCCATTTTCTAAATTTTTACTAAAACAGTATTTAGAAAATGCTCATTTAGATATTTATGAAGCCAAACAATTACGATTAGTTATTGATGATAAAGTGACTGGTAAATCTATTGGGATGATAGATTTGTTCGATTTTAACCCGCAACATAAAAGAGCTGGTATCGGAATTTTGATCCATCCTGACTTTCAGCAGAAAGGGTTTGCCTCTGAAGCTTTACAATTACTAATTAACTATTGCTTTACACATTTGCATTTACATCAATTGTATGCAAATATTACGAATGATAACACCAATAGCTTACACCTTTTTGAAAAACAAAATTTTAAGCAAATTGGAATTAAGAAAGATTGGATTTTTTACAACGGAACATATAAAGACGAACTATTATTTCAACTAATAAATGAATAAGAAAATTATTTTAGGAGGTATTGCCGCCATTTTTTTAATTGGTGGAATTATTGGATTTAACTACTATCAGAAAATATTTGGTAAAGCAGTTACCAAAGATGGGGCTATATACATAGGTTCTAACGCTTCTTTTATAGATGTCAAAAAACAACTTTCTGAATTTGTTAAACATCCTGAAAATTTTGTTTGGGTTGCAGAAAAGAAAAAATTCACACAACCTAAAGGTGGAAAATACCTATTAAAAAAGGGTATGAACATGAATGATGTTGTAAACCTTTTACGCAGCGGAAATCAAACACCAATTACTCTATCATTCAACAATCAAGATACCTTAGAAAAATTAGCAGGAAGAATTGCTGAACAAATTGAAGCAGATTCTATTGCTCTATTACAGGCTATGAAAGATCCTGCTTTTTTAGCTACCAATAAATTTACTGAAAAATCAGCTTTAGGAATGTACATTCCGAATAGCTATGAGTTTTATTGGAATACTTCTGCTGAAAATTTCCGTGATAAAATGCTACGCGAATACAATCGTTTTTGGACTTCTGCTAGGTTAGACAAAGCTAAAAAACTGAACCTTTCAAAAGAAGAAGTAATTACATTAGCTTCTATCGTTCAGAAAGAAACAGCTAAAAAAGTAGAGCGTCCTATTGTTGCTGGTTTGTATTTAAATAGATTAAAAGATAACTGGCCTTTGCAAGCCGACCCAACAGTTATATATGCAATTAAAGAAGTTAAAGGGCAAGATTTTGTTGTCAAAAGGGTTTTAAACAAAGATTTAGTAATAGACTCTCCTTACAACACTTATAAAAACACGGGACTTCCTCCTACTCTGATTGCCATGCCAGATATTTCATCTATTGATGCTGTTTTAAACCATCAAAAACACAATTATTACTATATGTGTGCAAGTGTTGACAAGATTGGTTTTCATGAATTTGCGAATTCTTTAGCGCAGCATAATCGAAATGCTGTAAAATATCAACAGTGGATAAATCAACAAGGGATAAAGAGATAAATTAACAAAATTTTATTCTCATTAATTACAACAAAATATTACCAAAAAGTTAACAAAACATCTTTTTTTTTGTTTTTTACCTAAAAAAAACACCGGAAAACAACTTAATTATCAATAGTTAAAAAACTGTAAATTATTGATTCATAGCTTGTTATAAAAAATTACCGTATCTTTGCAACGCTAAACAGAAAGTATTTAATTATCAGACATTTAGTATTAGTATTTTTAGGATTTGTATTATTAACCAGTTTTACAGAGACTACAGCTAAAAAAGAAAAAACTACTACAACAACGCCAATACCAATTCATAAGGTAGAAAAGGTTAACATTCCTTTTTTATTAAATGATTTTGTAGGATTTAAAGAAGCTTTGGCTTTTAAAGAATCACAAGGCAGGTATAGAGTAGTTAACACACTTGGATACTTAGGGAAATACCAATTTGGTAGGGAAACCCTAAAGAGATTTAGAATTTACAACACCACTCACTTTCTTAAAAACCCAAAATTACAAGAACGCACATTTGTTGCTTATTGTAAGTTAAACAAATGGATTTTAAGAAAAGACATTAAGAGAAGTGTTGGCAAAACCATCAATGGAGTTAAAATAACCGAATCTGGTATTTTAGCAGCAGCACATTTAAGTGGTGCAGGTAATGTAAAAAAGTTCTTACGTTCAAACGGGTCAATCCGTTTTAATGATGCCTATGGAACCTCTATACAATCATACCTTAAAAAGTTTGCTGGTTATGATGTTTCTAACATCAAAGCCAATAAAAAACCAACGGTTTAACTAATAAGAAAACAACAAAAAAGCATCGATTAAAATCGATGCTTTTTTTATTTATGAATGATAAAAATTGCTGGTCGCTTATGTAAATCGGTCTTCACATGCTTCCATTCTTTTACCGTTAGTGTTTTAATATACTCTGTTGGAAGTGTTATATCACACGCCACACAAACTCTTGTATCAGGAGATAAAGTAGCACGTAAATCATCTAGCATTTTTTCATTCCTGTAGGGAGTTTCGATAAAAAGTTGCGACTGATTCTTTTCTTTTGAAAGTTTTTCCAAATCCTTAATAGCTCTTTTTCTATCTGATTTATCAATAGGTAAATATCCGTTAAACGCAAAACTCTGCCCATTCATACCAGACGCCATAATTGCTAATAAAATAGAGGAAGGTCCTACTAGCGGAACTACTTGAATCCCTTTTTGATGCGCCAACTTCACAATATTTGCTCCTGGATCTGCCACTGCCGGCACTCCAGCTTCAGAAAGCAAACCTACAGACATTCCTTTTTCACAAGCATCCAAATAGTTCTTGGTTTCTAAATCGTCAGAATACTTGTCCAATAACATTAACTCCAGTGAAGGTTGTGATTTTGTCGGTGTAATTCGTTTAATAAATCTCCGAGCAGACTTCTCATTTTCAACAATAAAGTAATCTAATTGTTCTACCACTTTTTTTACTGATAATGGCATCACTTCTAATGGTTCAGTATCACCTAACGTAGTAGGAATCAAGTATAATTTACCTTTCATTTTTTTGTTCTAATTTTGAAGCTATCATTTCACACGCTTCGTCTAACATTTTATACACATTTTCAAAACCTTGATCTCCTCCATAGTACGGATCTGGAACATTCCTGTTTTCATTAGGATACAATTCGTTCAGAATCATCTTTACTTTTTCATGCTGTTTTTTATTTTTAGACAAGGCTACAATATCAGCATAATTACTCTGATCCATTGCAAAAATCGTGTCAAACTTATCAAAATCAGCTCTTGTAAATTTTCTTGAACGTTGACTGCTAAGATCTATTCCGTATTTTCTAGCCACTTCAATAGAGCGTCTATCTGGTAATTCTCCTACATGATACCCAGCAGTACCAGCAGAATCAACTATAAAACTTTCCGATGACACTTTGGATTTTAAAATCCCCTCAGCAAGAGGAGATCGACAAATATTACCTAAACAAACCATTAATATTTTTTTCATATTCATAAAAAAACCTCACTTAGTGAGGTTCGTTATTTATAAAGTTAACTTTTTTGTTAAGTCTTCTACATACTTTTTAAACTGCTTATCAGTTTCAGTCAAATTATCTACAGTTTTACATGCATGTAACACCGTTGCATGATCTCTTTTACCTATTTGACTTCCAATACTTGCTAACGACGACTTTGTCATACGCTTCGCAAAATACATCGCTAACTGACGTGCTTGTACAATGTGACGTTTACGTGTTTTTGATTGTAAGGTTGCCACATCCATATCAAAGTATTTTGACACTACTTTTTGAATATAATCAATAGACAGTTCTTTTTTCGTATTTTTTACAAACTTATCTACAATTTGTTTCGCCAACTCAATTGTAAATTCTTTTCTGTTAAAAGAAGCTTGAGCTATCATTGAGATTATCACTCCTTCTAATTCACGAACATTAGACTTGATATTCTTTGCAATATACTCAACGATTTCTTCTGGCATTTCAACACCATCTCTATACAATTTATTTTGTAAAATAGAAATTCTTGTTTCGTAATCAGGCGCTTGTAACTCAGCCGATAATCCCCATTTAAAACGAGACAACAATCGTTGTTCGATATCTTGCATATCAACAGGCGCTTTATCTGAAGTTAAAATAACCTGTTTTCCGTTTTGATGTAAGTGATTAAAAATATGAAAAAACACATCTTGCGTACCAGCTTTCCCTGATAAAAACTGTACATCATCAATAATCAACACATCAATCATTTGATAGAAGTGGATAAAATCATTTCTAGTATTTGATTTTACCGAATCAATAAACTGCTGCGTAAATTTTTCAGAAGAAATATACAATACCGTTTTATCTGGATACTTATCTTTAATCTCAACACCTATAGCATGTGCTAAGTGTGTTTTTCCTAATCCAACTCCTCCATATATTAATAGTGGATTAAACGAAGTTCCTCCAGGCTTATTTGCTACTGCCATACCTGCAGAACGTGCCAACCTATTAGAATCTCCTTCTACAAAATTCACAAAATTGTAGTTAGGATTGAGTTGAGATTCTATCTTCACTTTTTGTAAACCAGGAATCACAAATGGATTTTTCAATTCTCGTTTTGACTCTAACGGAACTGTTACCTTCTGTGGTTTTAATGGGTTACGATTTGAACTAGGTATTTTTACTGTTTGAGGGCTATTACTACTGTACGTATTTTCCATACGTACATCGTAAATTAATTTAGCATCATTTCCTAGCTGACGAACCAAAGCTACTCTTAACAGTTTTATGTAATGCTCTTCTAACCACTCGTAAAAAAATTTACTTGGTACTTGAACTGTCAAAGCTTCCCCTGCCAATTTAATAGGCTTTATCGGCTCGAACCAAGTCTTATATGCCTGTGGTTTAATGTTGTCTTTGATAAAAGACAAGCATTCCATCCAAACTGAATCGGCTGTTTTAGTCATATTGGTAAAAAACAATTTTAGTTGTTAATTTTTATTCAGGTTTAGGGGACACCAAACATGAAAGTCTGGGCGAACAAAAGTGTGAATAAATTTTAGTATAAAAAAATCAAATCACTATTGACTTTTATTTTTTTTTTGCGTATCGTTAATGCTACTAAAATAAAAAAATCTTTTGCAAAAACATCACACATCTATACGTGTTCGGTATGCTGAAACTGATCAAATGGGAGTAGTTTATCATGGAAACTACGCACAATTTTTTGAGATTGGTCGTACCGAATGGCTACGTTCTCTGGGCGTTACCTACAAATATATGGAAAAAACAGGAATCATGTTGCCTGTTATTTCTTTATCTTGTAGCTTTAAAAAATCGGCATTGTACGACGACGAATTAACCATTACTACTATTTTAAAAAAGACCCCTTCAGTAAAAATTGAATTCGATTACGAAATTACCAACCAACATAACGAACTAATTTCTACTGGAAATACCGTGTTAGCATTTATTAACAAAAAAACAAAAAAACCTATGCGGTGCCCTGATTATATTTTAGATAAATTAGCTATCTTAAAAAATGAATCAACCACGTAAAAAAACACATGAAAATATATACCAAAACAGGAGATAAAGGTACCACTGCCCTATTTGGGGGGACTCGAGTACCCAAATATCATTTAAGAATAGAAAGCTATGGAACTGTTGATGAACTCAACTCTTACATTGGGTTAATTAGAGATCAAAATATTGACCATACTTTAAAAGAGAAACTAACAAAAATTCAAAGTGATTTATTCACATTAGGTGCCATGTTAGCTACACCACCTGAAAAGGAAACTTTAAAAAGTGGTAAAGAGCGCTTAAACATTCCTAAAATTAATGAAGAGTCTATTCAGTTTTTAGAAGACGAAATTGACCTTATGAATAAAGACCTACCTCAAATGACACACTTTGTATTACCAGGCGGTCATCAAACCGTGTCATTTTGTCACATAGCGCGCTGCGTATGCCGTAGATCGGAACGATTAGCTGTGGCTTTAAACGAAGAAGAAACAATTAGCAATACTGTTTTAAAGTATTTAAACCGACTTTCTGACTACCTTTTTGTGTTGGCACGGAAGTTGACCCAAGACTTACAAGCTGAGGAAATTAAATGGATTCCTGAAAAGCTATAACTAAGTTCTTTAATTATTGATTTCACATTTTTTAAAAAAAACTTGACTTTTTACAAAAAAAAATTATTTTTGCGGAAAATCTTATTAAACAGATAAAGAAATGTATTGGACACTTGAATTAGCATCTTATTTAGCAGATGCACCCTGGCCTGCAACTAAAGACGAATTAATTGATTACGCTATTCGTACTGGAGCACCGTTAGAAGTGGTAGAAAACTTACAAGATATCGAAGATGAAGGTGAGGCATACGATTCTATTATTGAAATCTGGCCAGATTACCCTACTGAAGAAGATTATCTTTGGAATGAAGATGAATACTAGAAAAAATAAATCATAAAAAGTCTCTTTTACAGAGGCTTTTTTTTTGCTTACTTTTAAGCACTCAATAAAAACACAAAAAACGCTAATTAAAAACAACTTAATTAGCTATAAAACAATATTTTACAAATGAGCGTTTTAAATTCGATTATAAAACTATTTGTTGGAGACAAACAACAAAAGGATCTAAAATCACTACAACCGATCGTTGAAAAGGTACGATCTTTTGAAAATTCTTTAAGCAGTTTATCAAATGATGAATTACGAGCAAAAACAATTGAGTTTAAATCAAAAATTAAAGACGCTACCAAATCTTTTAACGATAAAATAGCTGATCTTGAAGAAGAAGCTAAAAGTGCAGACATCGATCGTCAAGAAGACATTTATACAGAAATTGATAAATTAAAAGACGAAGCTTACGAAGCTTCAGAAGCTGTTTTATTAGACATTATGCCAGAAGCCTTTGCTCTTGTAAAAGAAACCGCAAAACGTTTTGCTAATAATACAGAATTGGAAGTAACTGCTACTCCTTTCGATAGAGAGCTATCAGCTACTAGAGAACACATTACCTTAGAAGATGACCAAGCTTTTTGGGCTAATTCATGGGATGCCGCTGGTAAAGAAGTTATTTGGGACATGATTCATTACGATGTACAGTTAATTGGTGGATCTGTATTACACCAAGGTAAAATTGCTGAAATGATGACAGGTGAAGGTAAAACCTTAGTTTCTACTTTACCTGTATACTTAAACGCTTTAACAGGTAATGGAGTTCACGTTGTTACTGTAAACGACTACTTAGCAAAACGTGACCGTGCGTGGATGGCTCCTATTTTTGAGTTCCACGGATTGAGTACTGACTGTATTGATTTCCACCAACCAAATTCAGAAGCCCGTAGAGAAGCTTATAATGCTGATATTACTTACGGAACTAACAATGAGTTTGGTTTCGACTACTTACGTGATAACATGGCTAACTCTAAAAAAGATTTAGTACAACGTGCACCAAACTATGCTATTATTGATGAGGTGGATTCTGTTTTAATTGATGATGCCCGTACGCCATTAATTATTTCTGGACCAGTACCACAAGGAGGTGATCATGAATTTAATGAGTTAAAACCGCTAGTTGCCGATTTAGTTTCTCTTCAAAATAAATACCTAGTAGGTGTTTTAGCTGAAGCTAAACGTTTAATTAAAGAGGGTGATACTAAAGAAGGTGGTTTTTTATTATTAAGAGTTTACAGGGGGCTTCCTAAAAACAAAGCCTTAATTAAGTTTTTATCGCAAGAAGGCGTGAAACAAATCCTTCAAAAAACGGAAAACTTTTACATGCAAGACAACAACAAGCTAATGCCTGAAGTTGATGCTGAATTATGGTTTACTATTGAAGAAAAAAACAATCAAATTGACTTAACAGATAAAGGTATTGCACACCTTTCTGATATCACTAAAAATGAAACATTCTTCGTTTTACCAGATATTAGTGTAAAAGTTGGTCAAATAGATAATAGCGACATTACTCCAGAAGAAAAAGCTAATCAAAAAGAAGAATTATACCGTGAGTTTAGTGTAAAGAGTGAGCGAATTCATACCATGAACCAACTTTTAAAAGCATACACTGTTTTTGAAAAAGATGTGGAATATGTGGTAATGGATAATAAAGTAATGATTGTAGACGAGCAAACGGGTCGTATTATGGACGGTCGTCGTTACTCTGACGGGTTACACCAAGCCATTGAAGCAAAAGAAAATGTGAAGATTGAAGACGCTACGCAAACGTTTGCTACCGTTACTTTACAAAACTACTTTAGAATGTACCGTAAATTATCTGGTATGACAGGTACAGCGATTACAGAAGCAGGTGAATTCTGGGAAATCTACAAATTAGATGTGGTTGAAATTCCTACAAACAAACCAATTCAAAGAGACGACAAACAAGATTTAGTTTATAAAACTACACGTGAAAAATACAACGCTGTAATTGAAGATATCGTAAAATTAGTAGGAGAAGGAAGACCGGTACTAGTAGGTACTACTTCTGTTGAAATCTCTGAATTATTAGGAAGAATGTTGCAAATCCGTAAGATTCCTCACAATATCTTAAATGCGAAATTACACAAAAAAGAAGCAGATGTAGTTGCTGAAGCTGGTAAACCTGGAGTGGTAACTATTGCAACCAACATGGCGGGTCGTGGTACCGATATTAAATTATCTGATGAAGTTAAAGCCGCAGGTGGTTTAGCTATTATTGGTACAGAGCGTCACGATTCTCGTCGTGTAGACCGTCAGTTACGTGGTCGTGCAGGACGTCAAGGAGATGTAGGTTCTTCTCAATTCTATGTAGCCTTAGACGATAACTTAATGCGTTTATTTGGTTCTGAAAGAATTGCGAAGATGATGGATAGAATGGGATTAAAAGAGGGAGAAGTTATTCAACACTCTATGATTTCTAAATCTATTGAAAGAGCTCAGAAAAAAGTAGAAGAAAACAACTTCGGTATCCGTAAGCGTTTATTAGAGTACGATGATATTATGAACGCTCAACGTGAGTTTGTATACAAACGTCGTCGTCATGCTTTAGACGGAAAGCGTTTACAGATTGATATTGCAAACATGATTTATGATACTTGTGATTCAATTGTAAGACAAAACAAGGCTACAAAAGACTTCCAAAACTTTGAATTCGAATTAATCCGTTTCTCTGCAATGACTTCTCCTTTTTCTGAAGAAGAATTCAATAAAACATCAGAGCAAGATTTAATTGACAAGCTATACAAAATAGTAACGGAACACTACAAAAACGATGCAGAAAGAAATGCAGAAAATGCATTCCCAGTAATTAAAAATGTTTTTGAAAACGAAGGTGATCGTTACGAGCGTATCGTTGTTCCTTTTACAGATGGTTCTAAAACATTACAAGTAGTTACCAACTTAAAAGAAGCTTACGAAAGTGAAGGAAAGTCATTAGTAAACGACTTTGAGAAAAACATCACTTTAGCGATTATTGATGAGAACTGGAAAGATCATTTACGTAAAATGGATGAGTTAAAACAAACTGTTCAAAACGCTACGTATGAGCAAAAAGACCCGTTATTAGTTTATAAATTTGAGGCTTTCGAATTATTCCAAGAAACAATTGATAAAATCAACAAAGAGGTATTATCTTTCTTATTCAAAGGAAAATTACCAAGTCAAGAAGCTTCACAAGTATCTGAAGCTCGTGAACAACAACGTGAGCAATTAGATTTACGTAAAGACGAGGTTCAAAACTCAACACAACAAGCCATTAGCAATGCTCGTAATCAACAAACACAAGAACAGCAAGCTGTAGAAACTATTGTGCGTGAACAACCAAAAATTGGTCGTAACGAAAAAGTTACTATCAAAAATGTAATGTCTGGTGAAGAAAAAGAGGTTAAGTACAAGCAAGCCATTCCTTTATTAGAAAAAGGAGAATGGGTATTGTACAACAAGTAACCTTGAAACAAATTATATAAAAAAGCTCGGTAAAAGCCGAGCTTTTTATTTTTTCTTCCTACCTCCTCTAATTCCTATCATTCTGTACGCATAAGTTCCTGGGCTACTTATTTCCTCGTTTTTATCTATAATTTTTTTAGTAGTTTTATTATAAAAATCAGCATATACTTTCTGACTTTTATAATAGGGTGGTTTACCTTCTATAACTCCTTCAATCCCTATAACTTCAGCTGTAGTATTTTTCCAACTATTTCTTTGAACAAAAAAAATTAAACCTCTTTTTATTCTCGTAATATATTTCATAAATATTCACAATCTTTTTAATTTTTCAAATTAAGACATTAAATTTAACGTTCTTTTCTCTGTTAACATAACTTTACTTTTACATAACCTTTACTACACTTTTAAGTAAAGATTTTATTACCAATATTTTATAATTACTTCACCTTATAAAAACATTCGAAAAGTAACTTTGATAAACATCGAAGTATACTTAGAATGAAAAGACACAAAAAACGTAAATTAGATATTGCTGTAATATCAGATGTACATTTAGGAACTTTTGGTTGCAGAGCTACCGAGCTTCATAATTACCTAAAAACTATCAATCCTAAAATATTAATCTTGAACGGAGATATTATTGATATTTGGCAATTTAACAAACGTTACTTTCCGAAACCTCACATGAAAATCATCAAACAATTGATGAACTTTATCACTTCTGGAACAAAAGTGTATTACATCACAGGAAATCACGATGAGATGTTACGTAGGTTTAAAGGTTTTCGCTTAGGAAGCTTTGAAATCGTGAACAAAGTAGTGCTTGATATTGACGGTAAAAAGGGGTGGTTTTTTCACGGGGATGTTTTTGATGTGACCATGCAACATTCAAAATGGCTTGCAAAACTAGGCGGAATGGGTTATGATTTTTTAATCCTTATTAATACGATTGTAAACTGGGTAAGTCATAAACTAGGATACGGCAGACTCTCTTTCTCCAAAAAAATAAAAAACAGTGTAAAAAGTGCTGTTAAATTCATTAATAATTTTGAAATGACAGCTACCGAAATTGCAATTAATGAAGGGTACGACTATGTCATATGTGGTCATATTCACCAACCAGAAATAAGAACCGTAAATACAGACAATGGTACAACTGTATATTTAAATTCTGGCGATTGGATAGAAAACTTAACCGCTTTAGAATACAAAAACAACAATTGGTCTTTATACGAATACGAAAAAGACGAAATAGCTAAAAACATCCATTTAAATTATACCGTAAAAGATTTAGAGCTTGTAAGCTCAGAACACAATAATAGCGAGCTTTTTACTGAGTTACTTAAAGAATTTAACATTAAAACTCAATAACCGTGAAGCCTATAATGGGCATTAAATTAGGAAATGGTCAGTACCTTCTAAATAGGTAATTTTCTAAAAACAACCATAATAAAAAATTTAAAAAGATGAAAATATTATACGCTTTTCAAGGAACAGGAAACGGACATGCAAGTAGAGCCTTAGAAATAATCCCATATTTACAGAGACGTGGTGATGTAGATGTATTGGTTAGTGGTTCGCAATACGAAATAGGGCTTCCATTCGATATAAAATACAAATTACATGGCTTGGGGTTTGTTTTTGGTAAAAAGGGAGGAATTGACCTAATTAACACCTTAAAAGACTTAAACCTAAAGAAAGTTTACAAAGAAATTAAAACGTTACCCGTAAAAGAATACGATTTGGTCATTAATGATTTTGAGCCTATCTCAGCTTGGGCATGTTTATTTAGAAATGTCCCTATCATTTCTCTTAGTAATCAAAACGCTTTGTTAAACGAGAAAAACTCTGCTTTTAAAAGGTTTAGGTTAGAACGTTTAATTATTAAATACTATGCCCCTGCAAAAAACAAATTCGGATTTCACTTTAAAACTCATTCCTCTTCAACCTTCTTGCCTATTATTCGTAAGGAAATTCGTTATCGAAATATTACAAATAAAGGTCATTACACGGTATATTTACCCTCTTATAGTGACGAAAAAATAATCAAAGTACTTTCAAGCATAAAAGACATAAAATGGCAGGTATTTTCTAAGAAAACAAAAGAACATCAATTCTTTCATAATATTACTATCCTACCAATAAACGACGATGCTTTTATTCGTAGCATGGCTTCTGCTAAAGGAATAGTTTGTGGTGCTGGTTTTGCAACACCTACAGAGGCCTTATATTTACGTAAAAAACTGTTGGTTATTCCAATGAAAAATCAATACGAACAACAATGCAATGCTGTTTCCTTAAAAGAAATGGGGGTTACAGTTGTAAAAAAACTAAGCAAAAAACAATTGCCAAAAATTGAAAAGTGGATCAACACTAACAAAGTTGTTAAAGTACACTACCCTGACGTTACTGAAGATATACTAGACGCTATTATTTTACCGTATTATAACAAAACCATTTTACCAGAAATTACCATCGAATAGTTGCCGAATCGATACTTTGTAAAAAATTGTTGGTTTTAGAAAAATGTTTGTTCTCAAACCAGTACCCCCTATTAGCACTTAATGGTGACGGATGACCTGAGGTTAAAATATGATGTTTATTTTTATCAATAAGTTTTGCTTTTTTCTTAGCAAAACCACCCCAAAGTAAAAATACTACATTTTCTTTTTCTTCAGAAATTTTCTGAATTACGGCATCAGTAAATTGTTCCCAACCTTGCTTTTGGTGGCTTCCTGCCTCCCCTGCTCTTACAGTTAAAGTTGCGTTTAATAACAACACTCCTTGTTTTGCCCAACGAGATAAATCGCCACTTTTAGGGTATGAAATATTTACATCTTTTTCTATTTCTTTAAAAATATTAATCAATGATGGAGGATGTGCAATACCCTCATGTACCGAAAAACACAATCCGTTTGCCTGCCCTACTCCATGGTATGGGTCTTGTCCTAAAATCACCACTTTCAAATCCTCTAACGCACAAAAATCAAATGCTGCGAAAATATCTGATCCTTTTGGATAACACGTATGTTTTGAATATTCATTTTTAATAAAACTGGTAAGATTTTCAAAATACGGTTTTTCAAATTCAGATTGTAAAATATTTTTCCAGCTATCATTAATTTTTACTTGCATTGTTTGTTATTTTTGTCGTGGTTTCAAATATACTATTTTGACTAAAAACATTACAGAAAAAACACTTCAAGATTTAGAATTTACAACGGTTTTAGAACAAGTTGCAACGCACTGTATCTCTAATTTAGGAAAAGAGAAAACAAGGCAAATTCAACCTATTTCAAACAAAAAAAAGTTATTTTTTGAGTTGAATATGGTGAATGAATATCTGTCTTCTTTTGAAAATGAAAACAGAATTCCAAATCATTATTTTGAAGATATTTCTGAAGAAAGTAAACGACTCGCTATTGAAAACAGTTTTTTAGAAACAGACGGTTTCTTAAAAGTTTCAGCTGTTTCAGAAACAGTAAATGAACAAAAGAAGTTTTTAAAAAAATTTCAAACCTACTACCCTACATTATTTACTTTAAGTGATCACCTTGAGTTTACAACAATAATTGTAGATAGTATAAAAAAAGTTATTACTCCGTATGGTGAGGTTGCTGACAATGCTTCTACGGCATTAAAACAAATACGAAAAGAAATTGGTTCCGTAAGAGGTAAAATTTCTGAGAGTTTTTCTCGTGCCTTGAGTAAAAATATAGCTAGTGGATACTTAGATGATATCAAAGAAACGGTAATTGATAATCAACGTGTGTTAGCTGTTTTAGCAATGCACCGTCGTAAAGTTAAAGGGAGTTTATTAGGATCATCAAAAACAGGAAATATTGTATATATCGCTCCGCAAGCTACCTTAGCTTACAGTAGAGAGTTACAAAACCTTTTGTATGAAGAAAAGCAAGAAGTAGTACGCATACTAAGGAATCTAGCTACTGAAATACGTCCTTATACTCCGCTCTTAAATGAGTATGTTTCGTTTTTAACACATTTAGATGTGGTGGGTGCTAAAGCAAAATATGCTAAGAGCATCAATGGATTGCTACCTAAAATCACTTCAGAGAAAAAAGTGTTTTTTAAAAATGCATTTCACCCTATTTTATGGCAAAAGAATAACGCTAAAAATATTGAAACTATTCCACAGACTATTCAGTTAAGTGAAGAGCAGCAAATTATTGTGATTTCAGGTCCGAATGCTGGAGGGAAAAGCATCACTTTAAAAACTATTGGCTTACTACAACTTATGCTTCAAAGCGGATTATTGATTCCTGTTCATGAGCGTAGTGAAACCACTCTTTTCAATACGATTTTAACAGATATTGGCGACAACCAATCTATCGAAAACCAATTGAGTACCTATAGCTATCGATTAAAAAACATGCGTTACTTTTTAAGAAAATGTAATGACAATACCTTGTTTTTAATTGATGAATTTGGTACAGGTTCTGATCCTGAATTAGGAGGTGCTTTGGCTGAAATTTTCTTAGAAGAGTTTTATGAAAAGAAAGCCTTCGGAATTATTACCACGCATTATGCTAACCTAAAAGTATTAGCAGATGAATTGGATAATGTTACCAATGCCAATATGCAGTTTGATGAGCGTACTTTAGAGCCTTTATACAAATTGTATATAGGACAAGCAGGGAGTTCTTTTACGTTTGAAGTAGCACAGAAAAACGGAATTCCGTACAGCTTAATCAACCGTGCTAAAAAACGTGTAGAAACTGAAAAAGTTCGTTTAGATAAAACAATCTCAAAACTTCAAAAGGAACGAAATCGTTTACAAAAAACTTCTGAAAGTTTAAACAAACAAAAATCTAAAGGACAAGAGCATATTGAAAACTTACAAGAGAAAGAGCTTAAAATACGTGAAAAACTAGAAGGTTTTCAAGAATTATATGACAACAACCAACGTATGTTATCTTTAGGGAGGAATATTAATGAAATGCTTAATAAATACTTCCAAACAAATAATAAAAAAGAGCTTTCTGCTAGTTTTTTTAAATGGGCAATGGCAGAAAAGACCAAGTACATAAAGAAAAACCCTCCTAAAAAGAAAACCAAAACAGAAAAGAAAGAAGACAAAGTTGCTACACAAAAACAACAGGAGGCTATTAAAAAAGTAGAAAAAGAAGTGCTTCAAAAAGTGGTAAAGGTTCGCGAAGAAAAGAAAAAAGAAGCGGAAAAAATTGCCAAAGAAAGAGCTGCCTATGTTTTTAAAGTAAATGACAGAGTTCGTTTAATTGACGGAAATGCAGTAGGAACCATTGATAAAATAGAAAAGAAGAAAGCGTTTATTAATTACGGCTTGTTCACTACAGAAGCCAAAATTGAGCAGTTGGAATTAGTAGAGCGTGCTAAAAAATGATTTGTTAGTAGAAAAAAATCATGCAGCAACTTCCATGGTCATAATTTACAAAGAATTGTCATACGTTAACCTATAAAAACAACTAAATAAATAATTATGCCACATTTTGTAATTGATTGCTCTGAAAACATTATCAAATTAAAATCACCTAAAGAGATTATTCAAAAAGTTTATGATACAGCAGAATCAACAAATCTTTTTGATAATAGAGATATTAAGGTAAGAATTAATCCATTTGAGTATTATACTGTAGGAAATACTAGTGATGATTTTATCCATATTTTTGCTAATATTATGGAAGGAAGGAACACTGCTCAAAAAAAGAATCTTTCAGAAAAGATTGTTACTGAATTAAAATTAATGTTTCCTGAAGTTCCAATTATTTCTATTAATATTAGAGCTTTTGAAAAAGCTACTTATTGTAATAAATCTATGGTATAAGCAGTACAAATAAAAAGCTCAAATTGTAAAATTACAATTTGAGCTTTTTTATATTAATTTATGTGATGATTACTTAAAATAGTTCATCAACCTCAATAGTTAAGTTATTGATAAAGTTTTCTGCATTCTTTATATCAGTATGCAATACCCTGTCGTCATTCACTACAGGCACATCTTGTCTAAACATACTTACAAAAGAAGTTAAAAACTCAGAAGTACTATGTTCTCTAAAAGAAAGTCCCTGAGAAGCATTCATTAACTCAATAGCTAATACTGAACACACATTATCTATTACTTTTTTAGCTTTAACAGCCGCATTAGCTCCCATACTTACATGGTCTTCTTGTCCGTTACTCGATACAATAGAATCTACACTCGATGGTGTACAGAATTGTTTATTTGCACTTACAATACTAGCCGCAGTATATTGTGGAATCATAAATCCACTATTTAAACCTGGGTTAGACACTAAAAAGTCCGGTAATCCTCTTAAACCAGAAACCAACTGATAAGTTCTTCTTTCTGAAATATTTCCTAATTCTGCAATTGCAATAGCTAAATAATCTAAAGCTAAAGCAAGCGGTTGCCCATGGAAATTTCCTCCAGAAACAATAATATCTTCATCTACAAAAATATTCGGATTATCTGTTACCGAGTTTATTTCTGTAATAAATGTTTTTTTCACAAACTCTAATGTATCTTTTGTTGCTCCATGAACCTGAGGCATACATCTGAATGAGTAAGGATCTTGCACATGTTCTTTTGGTTGTTCAATTAACTCACTTCCTTCTAATACTTCCTTAATACGTTTAGCGGTAGCTAATTGTCCGTTATGTGGACGTACCAAATGTATCAACTCATTAAATGGCTCTATTCTTCCGTCAAAAGCTTCCAAAGAAACCGCCCCAATTACATCTGCTAAATAAGAAAGTTTATAAGCCTTTAATAAGTTATGCACACCATAGGCACTCATAAATTGAGTTCCATTTAATAGCGCTAAGCCTTCTTTTGATTGTAAGTTTATTTTCTCCCAACCAAATTTTTCTAATAAGTTTTCTCCTGAAATTCGTTCTCCTGCAACGTGTACCTCTCCTAGACCAATTAACGGTAATGAGAGATGAGCTAAGGGTGCTAAATCACCAGATGCTCCCAACGAACCTTGTGTATATATAACAGGTAAAATATCATTGTTATAAAACTCAATCAAACGCTCAACGGTGGCCAACTGAACTCCAGAATGACCGTAACTCAGCGACTGTATTTTAAGCAACAACATTAACTTTACAACTTCATGAGGAACTTCGTCTCCTGTTCCACAGGCGTGGCTCATTACCAAGTTTTCTTGAAGCTGTTGTAAATTATCTCCACTAATTTTAACGTTACATAACGAACCGAATCCTGTATTAATTCCATAAATAGGATCGCTATGCGTTTTCATTTTCTCATCAAGATAAGCGCGACATTTTACTATCTTTTCTTTTGATTCTTCTGATAGAGAAAGCTTTTTATCTAGTAATACAATACGATGAATATCTTCTAAACCAACTGGTTGTGAATTTATTATATGTGTAGTATCCATTTTAATATTTTTAAGGTGTACAAAGAACCAAAAAAAAGATAAAACTTCAAGCTGATTTTTTGTAAAAAATAGAGTGTTGTTTAAATAAACTGTTAATTTTTTTGATTAAAAAGTTAAAAAAAGTAACTTCGACGCCTTAAACACCATATTCTCACTAAACATTAAACAATGAAAAAACTAGTACTTTTAGTCCTCTTAGGAGTTACCATAATTTCATGTAAAAAAGAAGAAA
The DNA here is from genome assembly GCF_048269885.1 of Tenacibaculum sp. Classification (NCBI taxonomy): domain Bacteria; kingdom Pseudomonadati; phylum Bacteroidota; class Flavobacteriia; order Flavobacteriales; family Flavobacteriaceae; genus Tenacibaculum; species Tenacibaculum sp. The sequence continues at coordinate 90,455 of NZ_JBLWTZ010000013.1, forward strand.
AGCCTGTTAAAGACTACTTAGTCTTCACTGGTAAAATTGACAACTTCAAAAAAAGTAATGTTACTTTAAATGGCTTTCGTTTTGAAAAGAAAATAAAATTTGATAGAAAGACTGGCTCTTTTATCGATACCCTTAGAATTAATAGAGATGGTTATTATACTTTATTATGTAATAAAAAACCAATTAATTTATACCTAACGAAAACGGACGATGCTGGTATTGTATTTGATTACAAAAATGCTGATGTGATAAATTTTGAAGGCACAAATGCAAAAATTAATAGCTACCTTCATGAAAAACAAAAAACATGGCCTGAAATACTTGTTAGCGCTAACAAATACTTTGCTTTAGATGAAGAAGAGTTTTTGAATAAAACTAATGAATATAAAGATGCTGTAACGGAGCTTTCTATTGCTAAGCAATTACCTGCTGATTTCTTAAAACAAGAAGTAAAAAACATTGATTATGAATGTTTAAGAAACATATATAATTATCAAGATTTTCATGCTACTTTAACTGGTAACAAAGACTTTAAAGTTTCAGAAGATTTTCCTGACCCATTAGAAAACTTTAACTACAGTAGTGGTTCTGACTATGTTAACTGCTACTTCTACAGAGCAATGTTAGAAACAGAGTTAAAAAACATGGCTAAAGAAAAAAATAAAGAAGGAGAAGATTATTATTTAACTTATCTAGAAACTGTACAAACTGAAGTAACTGATTCAATCGCTAAAAACGATTTGCTATACAATAGTGCTGAAAGTAGTATTACCTATGCCAGTGACTTAAAAGAGTTTTATAGAAAGTTCATGGCATATTCTACTAATAAAGCACACAAAAAAGAGATTACTAAAGATTACGAATTATTAAAAACTACTGCAAAAGGACAACCCGCTCCTAAGTTTAAAGATTATGTAAACTATGATGGAGGAACTACTTCTTTAGATGACTTATTAGGCCACGGAAAGTACTTATATATTGATGTTTGGGCTACTTGGTGTGCTTATTGTAAAAGAGAAATCCCTTTATTAAAGAGATTGGAACAAGAATACCATGGTAAAAACATTGAGTTTGTAAGCATTAATGTTGATGCTAAAGGGAATGATGAAAAATGGAAAGAAACTATTCAAGACAGAGAAATGACGGGTATACAGTTAATGGCTGGAGATAGCCATTTAAACTTAGACTGGGCTCAAAACTTCTTAATTAAAGGTTTGCCTAGGTTTATCATCATTGATCCAGAAGGTAATATTGTAAGTCCAAACGCTCCTGCACCATCAGAAGGAGAAAGATTAATCAATATGTTTGAAGAGTTAGGAATCTAAACCTTATTATCATAAACTAAAAAAAGCCGCTAAATTTAGCGGCTTTTTTTAGTTTATATATTAAAACAATAATTTTAAAATCTATTATCTCCATCTAAGATATCTCCTAAACCACCCAAAACACTGCCTTCTCCTCTATCGCCTTTTCCTGTTTGTGGAGCCATAGCCAACACTCTACCTGCTAATCGACTAAATGGCAATGATTGAATATATACCGTTCCTGGACCTCTTAATTTTGCAAAGAACAATCCTTCTCCTCCAAAAATGGTATTCTTTATACCGCCTACAAATTCAACATCATAATCAACATCTTGGGTAAAACCTACAATACAGCCTGTATCTACTTTTAAAACCTCACCAGGTTCTAATACTTTTTTTGCCATGGTACCACCAGCATGCACAAAACCTATACCATCACCTTCCATTTTTTGCATGATAAATCCTTCTCCTCCAAACAGTCCTCTTCCTAAACGTTTTGAAAACTCAATTCCGATAGACACCCCTTTAGCTGCACATAAAAAAGCATCTTTCTGACAAATAAACTTCCCTCCAAATTCTGTTAAATCAATGGGAATAATTTTTCCCGGATATGGGGAAGCAAAAGAAACTTGTTTTTTTCCTCGACCATCATTGGTAAAAACTGTCATAAACAAACTTTCACCTGTTAATATTCGTTTTCCTGCAGAAAAAATTTTCCCTAGCAACCCTTTTTCTTGATTTGAACCATCTCCAAAAATCGTGTTCATTTTTACATCGGCATCCATCATCATAAAACTACCACTTTCGGCAACAACTCCTTCTTGAGGGTCTAATTCTATTTCTACATACTGCATTTCTTCTCCAAAAATGCGATAATCAATTTCGTGTGCATTCATATTTTTTTGTTTTTATACTTATAAGAAGATTTTTTTATTGTTTTGTTACAAATGATTCATTTTCTCTTAAAACTTTTAATACATCAAGAGCTTTAAAAGTCACTTCTTTCCTTTCTTTATTAAAAAATTCCATAGAAAAACTCTTTTGAGGCACAACGTTTGTTGCAAAGAAAAAAACATTGCTTTTAACCAACACATAGCCAACAAACCAACCATTGTTTTCTTCACCTCTAATCGACCAACCTGTTTTACCTCTCAACGTAAACAAGTTGTTTTTAGATAATACCATCATTTTTTTTACAATACTATCGGTTCGCTTTGAAATAGGTAAACTAGAATTGTATAATCTTTTTAAAAAGTCGATTTGTTCAAATTGACTGATCTTAGATTTTCCTTCTAACCAAAAGTTATCTAAAGTTGTTTCGTTTACATCCATTGAACCAAAAGCTAACTTTTCTAAATTAGACTTCATTCTTTCAACTCCAATTTTTCTAGCAACTTCCTGATAACAAGGAACACAAGAATAATAAAAAGCCTCTTTAAATAGTAAATCTTGTTCCCAAACTTTTAAAAACCTTGATTCTCCATCCCATTTAAAAATTGTACTATCACTTTTAACGACTTCTGTTTCTAGAGCAATGATAGAATTTGGAATTTTAAATGTTGACGCTGGTAAATTTCCTTTTTTACACCAATCAAAATCATTAGAATAATACACATCTTTATACAAATCATAAACTAGTATAGCTCCTTCTAATTTTGCCTTATCAAGTATTTCTTGAAACTGATTATTAACTAAAAACTTTGTTTCAACTTTCTCTTTTTTACTCTTTTCTACACTCTCACAAGAAAATAGCAGTACTATAATTATAAAAATATAATTAAACCTCACCACAAAACTAATTTTTAACCTTTAAACTCCATTCATATTCAAATTTTGAAACAGAAATCTCTTCTTCGTTAAAACCTTCTGAAGTAACAGTTATTGTTTGCCCTTCACCTGTATCTATTGCTTTTTGTATAGTTTCTCTTATTAATTTACCATCGTTACATTCAAAACGAATTTTCCCTGTAGCTTTTTTAGTAAAGGTTCCATTCATATTTGTAACTAGCATTGAAATTTTTTTGTTCGACGCATCTATTTCTTTCATTACCAAAATACCTGTTGATAATTCTGATGCCATTCCCTGTACCGCCCAGAACATCGATTTAAACGGATTTTGATTCACCCATCTATGGGTAACTTTAACCACTGCCGTATCGTTGGTAAGTGATTTTAATCGTACTCCAGTAAAAAAAGCTGAGGGTAACTTAAATAATAAAAAGGCATTAACTTTTTTAGGTGTAAACTTCATTTTTTTCAGTATTTACAGGCAATGTACAGCTTTTTATTTAATTATTTCGTTTCATTTAAATGTTAAATTTTGTTAATTTTTAGTACTATGTATTGCATAATACCTTTTAAAAGATATATATTTGCATTGTAAAGTATTATATAAATCATTTCACTATGCAACACAACGACCAAAATACCAATGCTTTTTTAATACATATCTCTGCTTTTGCAGGGTATTTATTTCCTTTAGGAAGCATTATTACCCCACTTATATTATGGCAAACTTTAAAAGAGCGAAGTCCCTTTTTAAATGAACATGGTAAAGAAGCCGTTAACTTTAACATCAGTTATAGTTTGTATATTTTTATACTAAGCCTCTCTTTTATCCCTTTTTTCTTCAGAAGAATTTTCAACGGATTTGAGGGGATGGACATCGACTTTGGTGGATATCACGGTTATGGAGGATTGTTTGGCATTTTTGGATTTGCTTCTGTTGTAAGCATTGTTGCTCTTATAAAAATAGCACTGATAATTATAGCTGCGATGAAAGCAAACAAGGGTGAGATGTATAGATATCCACTTACAATAAAATTTATAAAATAACCATAAACCGCATTACATGAAGATAGAAAACACAAAAGCACAAATGCGTAAGGGCGTTTTAGAATACTGTATCTTATCTATTTTACAAAAAGGAGATGCATACACCTCTGAAATACTCTCAAATCTTAAAAGTGCTGAAATGATTGTGGTTGAAGGAACCATATATCCGTTGCTTACCCGCTTAAAAAACGCAGGATTATTAAGTTACAGATGGGAAGAATCAACCTCTGGACCACCAAGAAAATATTACGTACTCACCGAGAATGGCGGAATGTTTTTAAAAGAATTAGATAAAACATGGCATAATTTAGTAAACGCAGTAAACCAAGTAACAAGCACAAAATCAACTAAAAATGAATAAGACAATAAATATAAACCTAGGCGGATTTTTCTTCCATATAGATGAAATTGCCTATCAGAAATTAAAACGATACTTAGACGCTATTGCTCGTTCGTTAAGCGATGACCCACAGGGTAAGAATGAAATTATAGCCGATATTGAAGCTCGCATTAGTGAGTTATTATCTGAAAGAATCACCGATGCTCGTCAAGTTGTAAATGAAAGCGATATAGAAGAAATTATTGCGATTATGGGGCAACCTGAAGATTATGCCGAAGCGGAAGAAGGATATAGCGAAAACACTTCTTACACCTATAAAAGAAATACAGCTAACAAAAAAATGTTTAGAGATGGCGATGATAAGTTTTTAGGAGGAGTTTGTTCTGGACTTGGACATTATTTCAATATCGATGTTGTTTGGATTCGTTTAGCTTTCCTTATTTTAACATTGGCCGGATTTGGTTTTGGAATTATAGGATACATTATTTTATGGGTTATACTACCAGAAGCTAAAACTACTTCCGAAAAATTACAAATGGAGGGAGAAGCAGTAAATATTGATAATATTGAAAAAAAAATTCGCAATGAATTTGAAAACCTTTCCTCAAAAGTAAAGGAAGGCGCCCATGATTTATCGGATAAAATTTCAAATGCTGATTATCAAAAATTACGCAACCAAACTAAATCTGGTTTTCAGGATTTTATAGACACTATGGGTAAAATTTTACTGGCCGTATTCAAAGTGTTTGGTAAATTCATGGGCGTTTTATTAATATTTATTGCTGGGATTACAATCATTTCATTATTACTAACCTTATTTTCGGTAGGTAGCTTAGAGATCTTAAATTTTGATGGAGATATGATTCATTATCCTCCTTTCTTTTACGATTCAGCAATGCCTAAATGGTTGTTAATGACATTTGTATTTTTCTTGATAGGAATTCCTTTTGTTGTCCTATTTATTTTAGGATTACGAATTTTATCTCCTAATATTAAAAGACTCGGTATTGCAACCGTTTTAACATTGTTTGGACTTTGGTTAATCTCTTTATTAGCAATCGGTTTCTCTGGTATTGAATATTTTACTACACATGCTTACGATGGTGCACATGTTTCAAAACATAGTATTACATACAACCAAGAAGAACCTTTAAAAATACGAGTAGTAAACGATGATAATATTTACTATCAACACAATTTACGCAATAGAGATAATTCAATATCTGTTCATGTAAATGATAAAGAAATGAAGTACTCTAATGATATAAATATTGATGTTCGCAAAAGTGAAACTGGCAGTGCTTATATAGAAATTAAGAAAACTTCTGAAGGAAGAAAGCGAAATGATGCCAATAGCAACGCAGAAGCTGTTCTATACAACTTTAAAACAGCTAACAACACTATTGTTTTTGATGCCTTTTTTATTAGTGAATACAAAAACATGTGGAAAGATGAAGAAATTGACGCTGTTGTATACATTCCTGAAGGAACAACTATATATTTTGAAGGTTCGTCTCGTAACTTTTTAGATGATGTAAAAAACGTTCAAAACGTATACGATCGTGATATGGCCAATCATCATTTTAAAATGACTTCTAAAGGTTTTGACTGTTTAGATTGTGACGAAGAAGACATCAACAATAATGAAGATTCTGATGATTGGGATTCTGATAATGACGATGAAGTAAGTTTCTTATTTGATAGTACAATTAATGATGCAAAAGCTGAATTTATCATCTCAAAGAAAACTACTGAAAATGAACTTAACAAATTAATTGACTGGTTTAAAGATCGCAAAAACATAGATATTGATATTGTTGACTCAAAATTTCATACTGACAAAACAATTAGCAATCTCGTTTTAGAAATTGATTGTAACGATGGATATGTAGGTAGTATTAAAATTTCAAACGGTACTTTAGATACTATATCAAAAGGTTTCCGTAGACTGTATAATGAAGAAGGAGCTTTGAGCTTTAAAACTTGGTAAATGCATAAACTGAAAAACTATGAACGATGTATTTGACTTCTTCTTTAAGGGTAACTTTTTTATGAAAATAGTTACACTTTTATACACGCTATTACTATCATGGGTAATGAACGGACAGGTACAAGAAATCCCTAACTACAAACCTGTTGATATTGATTTACACAATCAAATTGCAACAATGGATAGCATATTCTTTAACGCTTATAATACTTGTGACATGAAAACACAGTCTGATATTTTAAGTGATGATATTGAGTTTTTTCATGACAAGGGAGGTTTATCTACTTCTAAAAGTGAAATTATAGCGGCCACTAAAAAAAATATTTGTGGTAAGGTCACTCGAACCTTAATAAAGGGAAGTATTGAAGTATACCCTATTAACAACTATGGAGCCGTTCAAATAGGTTATCATAAGTTTTTTAATAATAGAGAACCTAATGCTAAATCTACCCCTAGTAAGTTTATCGCCATTTGGAAAAAAGAAAACGCAAAGTGGTTGATGACAAAAGTAATTAGCTTACATTAAAAATATAGTTGATACTAACAACATTAGTTCATTGGTTTAGCTAACTCCGATGACACTAATACTTGGTTTTATTAGTTAAGCCAAAGCTGTAGAGCTTTGGCTTTTTTCTTTTTATATTTGATACTACATTCAAAAAAAGTAACTTCGTTATCTAACAAATTTTACAATGGTAGCAGAAATAATTACAACTATCCTTTTTTTAATTGCAGTGATCGACCCTCTAGGAACAGTTCCTGTATATTTAGAAGCTACCAAACAATTAGATACATACCACAAGAAAAAAGTAGCTATCCGCGCATCGTTCATTGCTTTTTTAATTCTACTATTCTTTATTGTCGTAGGACAAATTATTTTAGAGGGGATGAAAGTTACTCTAGATGCTTTTCAAATTTCTGGAGGTGTTATCCTTTTCCTTTTTGCTTTAACTATGATTTTTGGTGAAGGAAAACCTGAATCTGAAAAACATTTAATTTCAGATTATAAACATGTTACTATTTTCCCTGTAGCAATTCCTTCAATAGCTTCACCAGGAGCTATCATGGCAGTAGTATTATTAACTGACAACCATATATATACTATTCAACAACAAACCATCACTACCTTACTCGTTCTTTTTGTAGTAGCGCTCACTATGATAATTCTTTTATTGGCCAGCCGTATACAAAAAAGGATTGGCGAATATGGTATTACAGTTATTAGTAAAGTAATGGGGCTTATCTTGGCCTCTTATGCTGTACAAAGTATTTTAAGTGGGCTAAAAGGCTTTTTTTTAATGGCTAACTAAACTAGCACTTAAAAAGAGTAAAAAGAACATCTCTTTTAATTTTATCAACCTATTTTAAGGGTACCTTTTTCACTTACAAACCTTTATTTTTGTTAGATAATGATTTTTAATTACTAATGGTCTTTGAGATTGAAAAAGTACAACTAATGAAACTATTCTCATAAATTTCTAAATTTTTCGAAACAGAATTTCCATTAAATCAACATGGGCTTGATCAATTATTTTTTTTATTTAAGGTTGAAAAAACATGCTAAAGGAAATATCTTACTTCAAAAAAAAACTAAAGAAAAACACTTATTCACTACTTAACAAAGTAACTCATTGTTTAATTGCTCATCAACATCCAAACCATATAAATAATGCTGGTGTACAGTTTTTAATTAAAAATAACATTCCTGTTACCTGTAGTATAAAAACATGAAGAAGCGTTTAAAAAACGAAAGATAAACATTGTACAAAGTTTAAAACATTGGGAAAAACAAGCTTTTTAGGAGGCAAAATTGAAGGAATACCTGCGAGACACGGTTATGGTTTTGCTGCTAAACTCATAGGAAATGTACTTGGTTTTTACATATAACTACCCAACCAAAAATTTATTTACCTCAGCTCTGATACCGCTTATGCAGTACATAAAATACTTACCAATTACAAACCTAAAATTAGTGTATTGCATGGGAAACTACCCAGTTTGATCTTTTTAAACAACTTATTAAGAATGTAGAAGATATCTTAAAATTTATAAAAACTCATCTGGTTCTGTCATCGGTAATCATATGGAAGCTATTAACCATTGTTCTTTAACTCGAGAAAAACTTAATTTAAAACTATACTGCAACAACATAATGTACATCACAATGTTTACCTTCCTGAAGATGGAGAGTTGTAACTATTGAGTAAAAGTCTCTTATATTTACATAACCATTATTATGAATAATATGAAACAGAAAACTTTAGTATTAGCTACTCTATTCATCACTATTGCAACCTTTACTCAAAACATTCCTAAAAAAATGAATGAAGGTGATTTTTCCATCGGAAAAACGGTTCAAATAAAATCGACCATTTTAAAAGAAAACAGAACGCTCAATATTTATTTTCCCGCAAGCTACGATATTGATAAATCAAAAAAATATCCAGTGATTTATTTACTAGACGGTTCTAAAGATGAAGACTTTATTCACATTGCTGGAATTGTGCAATTCGGTTCTTTTCCTTGGATAAACATGCTTCCTGAAACTATAGTCGTTGGTATTGGAAATGTAGATAGAAAAAGAGATTTTACCTATCCTTCTACTCTTGAAATTGATCAAAAAGAATTTCCTTCTTCTGGAAAATCTAAAGAATTCATTCAGTTTCTACAAAAGGAGCTGTTACCCTTTATCGATGCCAACTACAGAACCACTAATAACAAAACATTAATCGGACAATCGCTAGGTGGTCTTTTAGCTACAGAGGTTTTATTTAAAACTCCCAATCTTTTTAACAACTACATAATTGTAAGCCCAAGTCTTTGGTGGGATGCTGAAAAACTTTTAACCTTTGTTCCTGCTAAATACAATACTAAGAAACACATTTATATTGCTGTTGGTAAAGAAGGACCTGTTATGGAGCGAACTGCTAGAGAATTATATGACAAACTGCTCCACAAAGCCGCTGATAACTCAAAAATTTACTTTGATTTTTTAGAAGATAAAACTCATGGTGATGCACTACACGAAGCAGTATACAATGCTTTTGGAAGCATTTATAAATCAAGAAAATAAAATATTCTAAACAACAAACTTTCTTTTTATTTAGTTTACCACTACAAGCCTTTGCCGAACCACCTTTTTTAAGCAAAATAAAACCAAAGTACAACTCACTATCGGCAATGAGATGCCCACAAGCAAACACATAATAGCAGAAAATAATCTCTTTTGTAAATTTTTAGTTAGGAACTCTATCTGCGAAAACACTTGTTTACTATGGTTCTTAAAATGACGAAACTTTTGAGTTGTTGTTTAGAGTATATATCTTATGTTTATTCTTTAATAGCATTAAAATTTCTGAAATATTTTACCAAAACTCATCCCCTAAAACAAAGTCAAATTGACTTTTAAAAAACCCTTTTTTAGTAAAAATTGTCTTTTTTTTAACCAAAAAGACAATCACCAAAGAAAACTGACTCAAAACAAATACTAATAAAACAAAATTCACTTTTATGTGTACTAAAAAAAATTAAATTCATTTAATTTGTAGCAAATTTCAATAAACTATGTCATCAAAAAATAAACTAGAACGTTTTGTTAATACAACTGAAGAATTGGTCTCTCCAGAGTACATTCGTAACCGCTTCTCTAAAATTATGTCGGATATGTACAAGAAAGAGGTACCACTTTATGGTGAGCTACTTAATTTGGTTCATGACATAAATGATGCCGTTCTTTCAGAGTCTAAAGAAATTGAAGAACAGTTAGCACATACTGGCGAATTAACTCGACTAAATATGGAACGCCACGGAGCTATTCGTTTAGGTAAGCCCTACGAACTATTTACGATGAGGCGTTTGTTTAAGGTTATGGGAATGTATTCTGTTGGCTACTACGATTTAGCCCCAGCTGGTGTTCCTGTTCATTCTACGGCGTTTAGAGCTATTGAAAGCACTGCTCTTAATCAAGCTCCATTTAGAGTTTTTACCTCTTTATTACGTATCGATTTAATTGATGATGCTCAGCTTCGTAACAATGTTGAAACGATTTTAGAAAAACGTCAAATTTTTACAGAAAAAGTTTTGCAACTCATTGAAAAATCTGAAAAACAAGGGGGGTTAAATAAAGAAGATGCCGAAACCTTTGTTCAAGAAGCTCTAGAAACTTTTCGTTGGCACGATACTGCTACTGTAGATTATGAAATGTACGAAGCTTTACTAAATCAACACCGATTAATTGCTGATGTCGTTGCTTTCAAAGGTCCTCACATTAATCACTTAACTCCTAGAACTTTAGACATAGACAAGGTGCAAGTAAGCATGGAGGCTCGTAACATTCCACCAAAAGACAATATAGAAGGCCCTCCGGCAAGAAAATGCCCTATTTTACTACGCCAAACGAGTTTTAAAGCATTAACTGAAAAAGTAACTTTTAAGAACAATGTTGAAAAAGAAGAAATAGGCGAACACAAGGCTCGTTTTGGTGAGATTGAACAACGGGGTGCGGCATTAACTCAAAAAGGACTTGATTTGTATCATGAGCTGTTAGGCAAAACACGTAAAGCTATCGGTGGATCACCAACTGCTGAAAACGCCTCAGAATACAATGAATTATTAGTAGAAAACTTTAAAGTTTTTCCTGATAATTACAACGAATTACACTCAAAAGAGTTGGCTTATTTCCATTATTTCACTACCGATAAAGCAAAAACGTTATCTAAAGAAAAAGTGTATACAAAAGGTGATGTAAATCAATTATTAGAGGGGGGGTATTTAAGCATAGAACCTATGGTTTATGAAGATTTCTTACCTGTAAGTGCAGCAGGAATTTTTGCTTCAAACTTAGGTACAGATGATGCTAAGCGTGAATATGAAGGAACCTCTAATCAATCATTATTTGAAAAAGATTTGGGAGAACCTGTTTATAAGTTAACAAAATGGTATGAAGATATGCAAGATGAAAGCATACATAACTGCTTGGCAGAAATAAATGCTTAATCATAAATTAAGTATTGAAAAAGTGTAGCCGTATATTTGCATTATCGGCTACACTTTTTCGTTAAAAACGATTGTTTATCTTGTAGCTTATATTAAGTTTATCCTAATAAAATTATTCTTTTGGAAAATCAATTTGATTATATAGACAAACAAATACTTTCAAAATTACGTTTAGATGCACGTAAACCTTACTCACAAATTGCGGAAGAATTAAAAGTTTCCAACTCCTTAATTCATCAGCGTATTAAAAAGCTAACCGCTGAAGGTGTAATTAAAAATGCAGAATTTGTTTTGGAAGAAAAAAGCTTAGGCTATAAAACCAAATCATACACTGGGATTCGACTTCGAGAAGCACGTTTTGCAAAAGATGTTCTAAAAGAACTAGAAAAAATTCCTGAAATAACCGAGTGTAATTTTGTTTCGGGTTACTACGCTATCTTTATTTTGATTTATGCAAGAGATAATGAACACTTGCAAAAATTACTATACGATAACGTGCATTTGATTAATGGAGTAGCTGGAACCGACACATTTATTTGTTTTGATACTTGCTTTAAACGAAACATTCCTATTGAATAATTTAACAATACAATACCTTTTCTAGCTTATTATATAAATGATACAGACAACACAACTAGAAACCTTCAAAAAATTATTAGCTGGCGAATTATTTTTTGACAACTTACATAAAAATATTTATGCCACTGATGCTTCGGTATATCGTAAAATCCCATTGGCAGTTGCCTATCCTAAAAACGCACAGGATATTCAACTATTAATTGATTTTGCTACTAAAAATAACATCACCTTAATTCCACGAACCGCAGGAACTTCGTTAGCTGGACAGTGTGTTGGAGATGGAATTGTGGTAGACGTTTCTAAGTACTTTACCAACATCTTGGCCTTTGATGAAATGAACAAAACCATTACGGTAGAGCCTGGAATTATTCGTGACGATTTAAACCGCTTCTTACAACCTTTCGGGTTGTTTTTTGGGCCGAATACCTCAACCTCTAACCGTTGTATGATTGGTGGAATGGTAGGTAACAACTCTTCAGGAAGTACTTCTATACGTTACGGAGTTACTCGCGATAAAGTCATTGCTATTCAAGGGGTGTTAAGTGACGGTAGTGAAGTTACCTTTTCTGAAATTACTTCAACTGAATTCAATCAAAAGAAAACACAAAATTCGTTAGAAGGAAACATCTATCGAGCAATTTATACTGAACTTTCTCAAGAAACCGTTCAACAAGAAATAAAAAAAGAATTTCCGAAAGAAAGCATCCACCGAAGAAATACAGGATATGCAGTTGATGAGTTTTTAACTTCCGAGTTATTTGGTGGGACAGAACCAACTATCAATCCTGCTAAATTTTTATCAGGAAGCGAAGGAACCTTAGTCTTTTCAACAGCTATTACCATTCAACTAGACGACCTACCTCCTACGCAAAGTATTATGGTATGTCCGCATTTTACTAGTGTAAACGAAAGCTTAAAAGCCACTGTTACTACTATGAAACACACGCTCTATGCTTGTGAATTAATGGATAAAGTAATTTTAGATTGTACTAAAAACAACCGTGAGCAAGCCAAAAACCGTTTCTTTTTACAAGGTGATCCTGAAGCGGTGTTGATGTTAGAAGTTTCGGCAGATACTATTGAAGAAGCAGAAGTACTAGCCGATACACTTATTGAAGATTTAAAAGCAAACAACTTTGGATACCACTATCCTAAAGTATATGGCGAAGACATTGCTAAAGTACATCAACTACGGAAAGCTGGTTTAGGACTACTAGGAAATATTGTTGGAGACGATAAAGCGGTAGCTTGTATTGAAGACACAGCTGTGGCTTTGGAAGATTTACCTATCTATATTGAGGAATTCACCAAAATTATGGATAAGTATCAGCAAAAAGCAGTGTATTATGCACATGCAGGAGCTGGTGAGCTACACTTACGTCCTATTTTAAATTTAAAGAAAAAGGAAGACGTAGTACTGTTTAGAAAAATAACTACTGAAACTGCGGAGTTAGTTAAGAAATATCAAGGATCATTTAGTGGTGAGCATGGTGATGGTATTGTACGTGCTGAATTTATTCCGCTGATGATTGGTGACAACAACTACCAATTATTACGAAGAATAAAAAAAGCATTTGATCCGAACAATGTGTTCAACAAAGGAAAAATTACCGATGCTTTTCCGATGGATCAAAGTTTGCGTTATGAGGTTAACCGAAACGAACCTATTATTGAAACTATTCAAGATTTTTCAGATAGTGAAGGTATATTAAAATTAGCCGAAAAATGTAACGGTTCAGGTGATTGCCGTAAGTCTCCCGAAGCTGGTGGAACCTTGTGTCCGAGTTATCGAGCAACTCGAAACGAAAAAGAAACTACTCGAGCTAGAGCCAATACACTACGTGAAGTTTTGACTAATAACACCGCTCAAAACAAATTCGACTCAAAGGAATTAAAAGAAATTCTCGATCTGTGTTTAAGCTGTAAAGCTTGTGCTAGTGAATGTCCGAGTAATGTAGATATTGCTTCTATGAAAGCAGAATTCTTGTACCAATATCAAGAAACAAATGGATATTCTTTTCGTAGTAAATTGTTTGCTAACAATGCTAAGTACAACAAATTAGGAAGTAAGTTTCCTGTGCTAACAAATTTCTTTACCAATACTACTCTAGCTAAAAAGCTTATGGGAGTTGCTACAGAGCGTTCTGTTCCTAAGTTAGCAAAACAACCGTTGAGTGTTTGGTTAAAAAAGCATCAATCAATAGCTTCTAAAAAAACAGTGTACTTATTCAATGATGAGTTTACGAACTATTACGATGCAGAAATTGGAAAAGACGCAGTTGTTGTATTAGAAAAGTTAGGATATGAAGTAAAAACCGTGAACCACGAAGAAAGTGGGCGTAGCTATATATCAAAAGGATTTTTAAAAGAAGCTAAAGAGATTGCTAATAAAAATGTAGACACTTTTAAAGAATTAATTTCTGAAGAAACTCCATTAATTGGAATAGAACCTTCGGCTATTTTAACCTTTAGAGACGAGTACTTACGTTTAGCGAATGATAAAACATCAGCCAAAAAACTTTCTGACAATTCTTTTACTATTGAAGAGTTTTTAGCAAACGAACATGCCAAAGGTTCGGTAGATACCACTAAATTTAGTAATGAAACAAAAGAACTTAAAATACATGGGCATTGTCACCAAAAAGCTTTGTCTAGCACACATGCTTCTTTTTCTATATTAAATATTCCTAAGAACTATAAAGTAACAATTATGAATACAGGTTGTTGTGGTATGGCGGGTTCTTTTGGGTATGAAAAAGAACATTATAAAGTAAGTATGCAAGTGGGTGAAGACACGTTGTTTCCTAAGGTTAGAAACTGTTCGGTTGATACAGAAATAGTTGCTGCTGGTACGAGTTGTCGTCATCAAATTTATGATGGAACAAAACGTTTAGCAAAACACCCTGTAACAATTTTAAGAGAAGCTTTACTATAAATAATTGATTTTCATGTCTTTATTTTGTACTTTTAAGACGATTAACTCTTAAAACGTACTCTTATGGCGAGCAATAAAATCATATTTAGCAATGCACTGCTAATTTTTGCAGGTATTGTTGGCTTCTTTCTCATTATGAAAATTTTTGGATTGGAAGATGTTTCCGAACTGCGTTTTTTAAACTTTGCTTTCGTTCTTTATGGTATTAACAGAGCTATAAAAACCAATATCATTAAAAACCATGAGTCGTTATATTTCAGCAACTTTTTATTAGGAATTGGAACCTCTATAATTGCTGTAGCCTTAACTATTTTGGGGCTAATTATATATGTAGATTTTATAGATGCTGGTTTTATGACAATACTTGAACAGTCTTCTTTTTGGGGACAAAATTTAAGTTTACCACTAGTTGTATTTGCATTAGCTATAGAAGGGATTGCATCTTCTGTAATCTGTTCTTTTATTTTAATGCAGTACTATAAAAATTATAAAGTTTCTAACACAATGGTTACTTAAGCTTTTGGTAAAAAAACCTCAGCCATCATGCAACGAGCACTTCCACCACCACAAGTTTCTATAGTTTCTAGTGAACTGTGTAGTATTTTGCAATGCTTTTCTATAGCTTTAATTTGATTTGGGTTTAATGAATGAAAGGCGGAAGAACTCATTATAAGGTAACGCTCATCATTTGTTCCTTTAACTTGCAACATATTTCCTGCAAATTGTGTTACTTGTTGTTCTGAAATAGCAATAACTTCTTTTCCATCCGACTTTAAGTGTTTTAATAAGTTTTTCTTTTCTTTTTTATCATCTATCGAATCTAAACACACCACCGCAAAACTTTCCGCAACACACATCATTACGTTTGTATGATAAATAGCTTCTCTCCTTCCCTCAACTGTTTGGTTTGCTGTAAAAATTACAGGAGTATATTCAAAATCTTCACAAAACTCAATAAATAATTCTTCATCTGCACGAGGAGACAAAGCGCAATAGGCTTTTCTGTTATGCCTATCTAAAATCATGCTTCCAGTTCCTTCTAAGAAAACCTCCTCCTCTTCTGCTTCAGAGTAGTCTACAACATTTTCTATTACAAACCCTTTTTCTTCCAAAATCTCTAGTACATCTTCTCTACGCTCAAAACGTCTATTCTCTGCAAACATCGGATAGATAGCTACATCTCCGTTTTCATGAAAAGAAATCCAGTTATTTGGAAATAATGCATCGGGTGTATTAGGCTCTTTAGTGTCTTCAACAACTACTACAGTAACACCAACAGCTTCCAATTTTTCTACAAAAGCATCAAATTCTTCTTGTGCCTTAGCATTGATTGATGCAGGTAACATTCCTGACAACTCTTGCTGGTAATAATTATTTACGGCTGTTTGCTCATTCATCCTAAAGTTTGCGGGACGAACCATTACTATTGTATGTGTTGTTTGTTGCATACTGCGAAGGTAATAAGATTTTGGATTTTTATTACAGCAAAAGAAAACAACTAAATTTTAATTATACGATGTTAATTTATCCTATTTTTTCTCTGATTTGTCCTATCGCAATCACCTTCTCTCATTTTACTTTTGTTTAAAAAAACATGAATCATTTATTTCAAACAATTTTAGTAGGTATTGGTGCTACAGCAACCATGGATGTTTACTCTATCATTTTAAATTACTTTGGTATCAAAACACTTGATTACAAATTTTTAGGCCGTTGGATTGGTTATTTTTTTGACGGTAAATTTTCTCATCATACAATATTTACCGCTCCTTCCATAAAACATGAACATCTAATTGGTTGGGTTGCACACTATACGATTGGAATTATGTTCGCTTTACTTTTAGTACTTATTTTTGATAAAAAATGGCTTGAGCACCCTACACTTTTACCAGCTTTAATCATAGGGATAGTAACTGTTATAGCTCCTTTCTTTTTTATGCAGCCTGCGTTTGGATTAGGAATTGCTGCTTCTAATGTTCCTGATCCAATCAAAGCTAGAGTAATGAGTTTAATAACACATACTGTATTCGGTTTTGGATTATTTTTAAGTGCAAAGATTTTAAATATTCTAATTAAGTAATTAGTTTTTTTAAGAGAAGTATCCTTAATTCTATAAACTCACCTAACAAAACTACTAATAATTACTGCTATTGGTAGTTTTGTTATTATGCTTAAAATTTATTTTTCACTAATTATATCTGCCAAATAGCTTGCATCTTTTGATACACCTCCTAGAGTGGCAGAACCACGAGTATACATCCAAGGTAAGCCTATAAAATATAATCCTTCAATATTACTCACTCCCCTGTAATTTTTTGGGTAATTATCTGCATCTAACTCCAACCCTTCTATCCACTTAAAGTTTGGACGATATCCTGTAGCCCAAATAATATTTTTTATTGATGTTACTTTCTTGTTTTCAAAAACAACTTCATTATCTAACGCATCTTTAGTTCTTCCTACTGTAACTACATTTTCACGGGATAGAATTTCTTTTACATCCGTACCAATTACAGGCTGTAAAGAAGTGCTTATTTTTTTCCCTATCCAACTGTATTTGTTAAATTTTAAAAATCCTATTAAAGAAAACCACCACCATAACGTTTTTCCTAAAAATTGCTGAGGTAAGGTTTTTACTTTAGTAGTTCCCGAGAAATATACCGTCTTTGACTTTTTATCCTTAGATATCTCATCCAAAATTTGATATCCTGAATCTCCTCCTCCAACAACTAGCACATCTCCTTCTTGTAACTGTTCACTGTTTTTATAGTAATTACTATGCATTTGTAACACCTCATCTGATAATTTTGTATGACAGGGAGGCGTATATGGTATGTGAAATGGCCCCGTTGCTACAATTACATTTTTTGCTACAAGTGCTCCTTCATTATATAATGCATGAAATCCTTTTGCTGATTTTTTAACAGAAGTTACCAATGTATTCAGTTGTACAGGAATATCAAATTTCTTTACATACGATTTAAAGTAATTGCTAACCTCGTATTTAGAAGGATAGTGACCTTTTGGAGCATTAAATTTTAAACCTGGTAAGTGATTATATTCAGTTGGTGTAAATAGCTTTAAAGAGTCCCATCTATTGAGCCAAGAGGCTCCAATTTCTTCTTCTCCATCTACTACTATAAAACTTTTTTCCATCTTTTTTAAGTGGTAAGCCATGGATAAGCCTGCTTGCGCACCACCAATAATCACAAAATCTAACATCTAAAATCATTTTCATTAAGGCTCAAATATAGATACTTTAAACAAGCACGTCAAACTTTTCTTGGAACTGAAGACTTTCTTAAGAATTAAAAGACCAGTCATTTACAGCATACTAAACTTAAGATGAGCAAAGTAACCTAAAACAAATTACACACATAAAAAAAACATGAGCACCATATAATCAATCATTTTCTATTTCAAAAAGTAATAACAGCATAAAACACTTATCAACCTTTCATATATTTTAACAAATTTCATATCAATACCTGTTGCTTTTATAAATATTTTCACCAAAAATAAGCTGTAGGCTTACAAACCTAAAAAAAACACTATGGGATGGTTTAAAAGAAAAAAGGCTTCAAAAAATATTACCCCTAAAACTGAAGCAACTCAAAGAGATTCTTCCATTGTAAGATCTCAATCAATTACTATTTGTCATGATGCTGGATTTAAGCCTGCAAGTTCTCTTCCTACAATTAGGGAAACAAAATTAAGACCCGCTAACGAAATTGCAGGAAGACTCCACGCCATAAAAGCTCTTGTTTTATGGTTAATGGTACCTACAGAGAATTTACCTGATGAAAAAATTATAAATTTTATTAATCAGAATAAACTTCTTGATTTTATGACTGAAGAAGAAAAAGAAATACTCAATGTATCTAGAAATAATATAGAATTGAGAAATTCTATTGGTTGGAAGTTTGAAAACGCATGGCCACTTGCTTGGTACTTTGGTTATAATGAACCTGAAATTTCTGGTCAAATGATGACTGGTGAGCAAATGCAAGAAATTTTAATAAATCATACATGTTCACTTGATTCTTTAATTAGTGAATGGCTTCCTAATCAACATACCCTAGAAGAGGAAAAATTAGTAGAAAAAGAAGATTTATTTTACTGTTTACATAATGCAATAAGAAGTGCCCAATTAGGAGGAAATACTGTTCCTGATGGTTTTGACCCTATTGGAAATGGCGGGGTTATTCATGAACGTAGACATTCGTTAACATGGATGCTTTCTAACGGTACTGAATGGGAAGATACCGATCTTAGCACATAAACTTAAATAAAAACAGGAGAAGTTAATTTATAGACTCATAAATTTGTAAAAATTGAAGTTTTAAGAAAATGAGAATACTTACCCTAATTGTTTTACTACTTAGCTTTTCATCGTGTAAGAAGGCTCAGAAAGAAAACAACACCCCTAAAAAGAAGCCTGAAGTAAAAATAGAAGTAGTTACTCCTAACAACCACCAAAAAACAATTGACACTACTTTAATTGTGTTAGACTCTACCACAAACTTAATTTGGATGAAGAACGATTTTAGTGTCATTGAAAAAAGGTTTTTAAATAAGTGGGACGAAGTATTTGAATGGCAAGAAAAAATGAACTCTGATATCTATGCAGGATTTAACGATTGGAGAGTTCCAACTATAAAAGAATACCGATCTATTAATAAAAATAAAAAAGATAGAGTTACTTACAAACAATTTTTTACAGAGATTGACTCTACTTTCTTCTGGGGAAAAGGAGCTTATGCTTTTTGGAGTTCAACAACACCTAATAAAAACACTGCTAGCTACATGAGTTTTAAAGAAGGATTTGCTGTATCTGGGAACAGAGAAAGAAATATAACATACATGAAAGGTCATAAAGGCAAATCATTGGGTATGAGTGTTAGACTAGTTAGAAATAAAGTCAATTAAAAGGTTTACAATGATTATTAGAAAAGCTACCTCTAAAGACTCCCAAGAAATTGCTTTTTGTATGCTCTTGGCAATGGAAGACATTGTTTATACATTTATTGGAGAAAACACTACAGAAAAAGCACTTGCCTTTTTAGAGTCTTTAATTATTCAAAAAAACAACCAGTACTCTTACGAAAACTGTTGGGTTATAGAAAGTGACAATAAAGTCATTGCTGCAGCTAACATCTATAATGGTGCCGATTTAAAACAACTTAGAAAACCGGTAGCTGCCTTACTAAAAACTAGGTTTAATCAAAAGCTAACATGCGAAGATGAAACCCAGTTTGGAGAATATTATATTGATTGTATTGGTGTAAGTTCTAGCTACCAAGGTAAAGGTGTTGGTTCTAAAATACTAAGCTTTTTAATTGATGAATATGTTCATAAAAAGAAAGAGACATTAGGACTTTTAGTTGATAAAGAAAACCCTAACGCTAAGAAACTATACTTAAAGCTAGGTTTTAAAATTGTTGGAGAAAAAAGATTCGTTGGTAAGGCAATGGAACATTTACAGATACACTAACTTTATTAAGAAAATTATAACAAACTACACTCCGTTTATTTTATAAGTTTACCTTGTGAGAAAACTTAACAAAATACCAAACACTTCTTCGCTACTTCCTAATAATAGGTCTAGTAATTTTATTATTTTTTTCTCCCTGTAAAGTTAGAAACTTTATACAAGCAGAACTTAATCTTCCGCTTACTGAAGTTTCAAACAAAAGTCAAACTACCACAAGTAAGCTTAGTTGCTATAGTAGTGAGGTTACAGATGTTTCGCTACTACAAACAATGCCTTTTGTTAAAATTTTGCCTGTTTTTATAGATAGTTTTTTTAACACCTCTTCTCAGTTTGTTGCAAATTTCCCTAATAAAACAAGAACTAACTATCAAAAAAAGAGACATGTAACATCTTCAGTTCCTCTTTATATTTTATTTAAAAACTTTAAAGCCCACCTTTAGCCTCCTCTTCTTAACAATTACAAATAAAAATAATAACCTACATAATACTTACTTATGTAGCTATCACTTGTACTATAAACTACAAATAGTATAAGTTCTAACACAAAACATAATGATTAACAACAATATAAAAAACGATTCAGGGCTTTTGGTTCTGGCAATACGATTGGTTATTGGTTGGACCTACTTCTCTGCCTTTTGGAGAAGAACAATTTTAGCCAATAAACTCGACCCTGAAGTAGCAGGATACATTGGAGAAAAATTCAACCATTTTCTTCCTAATGCATTAGGTATTAAACCTCTTATTCAATACTTAGTTGAAAACCCTGACATTCTTTGGCTAAACATGGTAATATTTACTATTATTGAAGGAATTGTAGGACTATTCATCATCTTTGGTTTATTTACTAGAATAATGAGTATCGGTGTATTCGGTCTCGCTATGGGAATTCTTTTGGGTTCTGGTTGGATAGGAACAACATGCCTTGATGAATGGCAAATTGGTGTACTTGGCATCGCAACAGGATATGTACTTTTTTTAACCGGAAGTGGTAAATACTCGCTAGACAACTACTTTATTAAAAATAATCTTTCTTTTACAAAAAAGAAATGGTTTGCATGGCTAGGATCAGGGACCTTACCGATTAAAAACAACATTTTTCCAAGGTTTGTTTTAATAGGATCCTTAACTATTTTAGGAATGACTTTATTCACCAACCAAGTATTTCATGGTGGTGTTTGGGGAGCACTTCATAACAAATCGGTTAAACCTAAATTAGAAATAACAGAAGGTAAAATTAACAACGATATACTTTCTTTTAACCTCTTTAGAACAGAAGGTGTTGATGTATATGGATCGTGGGTTATTGCTATTGAATTACTTGATCAAAATGGTAATATTGTTGTTCAGTATGCACAAAAAGAATTAGCTTCATTAGCTCATCAAAATATATTAAATTATTACGTTGCTAAAATAAAACCTGGTAAACATAGTTTGGTTGTCCCTTTAGGAGCCAAAGCAAAAATGACTTTTAGTAATCAAACTCTTTCACAGGTTTCTAACGGAACATATACCCTAAAAATAACAGATATTAGTGGTGCTTTTTGGACACACCAAATAACTAACTAAATCTAAAACGCAATAGTGTTGAAACACTATTGCGTTTCTTTCAAAACTTCAATTATTTCCCAAAAACCAACCTTATGCTTTTTTTAACAAATTTCATATCGATTACTTTTTCTTTTGTAAATAATTTCACCAAAAAAAGCTATTAAGTGTTTCTTACACTTAACTTCTCATTAAATAAATATAAAAAGTAGACTATGAACAATCAATTAAATTTTAAAGAATTAAACTTTAAACTAGCTGTAATTAACGAGTTAATGTACGTTCAAGAAGTGTTACAACCTAAATTAGAGGTATATGAGTTTATAGAAAAGCAACGGAACTTAACTTCTTCAGAAGCTTATGATATTATTGAAGAAGAAGGCTATGAAATAATTCCTGAAGTACTGGAATACTTTAAAAACTTAGAACTCACTTCTGAAATGGTTGAAAACATTGAAGAACTAAACATGGATGGTGGTGACGAAATCTATGGTCAAATTATCCCTTTTTGGGACGGTGAAGATGATGTATTTAGTGTGAACTCTGCTGTTGATTCTACATTACTACCCAACCTAAAAAGGATTTCTCTTCTTTATAGCGAAAATGATTCTTTATTAGAAGAATTTCAAGAAAAAGGAATTGAAGCTGATTGGCTTTAAGAAAGTAAAACGTATTTAATGAAAACTCTTAAAACAAACGATAAAGAAGAAACAGAACTTCGGTGGTAAAACTATAAAACAACATGTTTAAAATAAAAAAGAAACTACTTATTCTTTTAATAATTCTATTAACAGGCTTTTTAATTCCTCAAAACTTAAAAATGCCTGTTAATGGAGCTACCAAATCTGATTACAATCCAAAATCATTTTGGTATTACCCTTGGGGTAAATCAGTTACCCATAAAGGGGTTGATATTTTTGCTAAGAAAAATACTAAAATCACCTCTTCTACTCTCGGAGTAGTTTTATTTTCTGGAAAAATAAGTATGGGCGGAAATACCGTAGTAGTTCTAGGTCCAAAATGGAGGTTACACTACTATGCACATTTAGAAAGTGTAAAAACAACTTCTTTAACTTTTGTAAATACCAATTCGATAATTGGAACTGTTGGCACGAGTGGAAATGCCGCTGGAAAAGCTCCACATTTACACTACTCTATATTTACTCTAATACCTTATGTATGGAAGATTGATTCAGACAAACAGGGATGGAAAAAAATGTTTTACCTAAACCCTATTGATTATTTAGAAGAATAGTTCTTATTCTAATCCTTCCATTTCAGCATCATAAAATAATCCTGCTGCTTCAATTAAGCCTTCTAACTCATTAGCTAAGTCTTGTTCATTTTCGTTAGACAAGTCTTCAAACCACTCAATTTCATCATCTTTTAAATTGATTAAAAAACGAGGATACTCTGTATGCAAAACAAAAATATCTTCTGGGTGATTGCTATTATCAGCTAATAAAAATTTAGGTAAGTTCATTATGTTTTGTTTTAATCAATTGTAAAGTTAATTTATTAAATCGTATAAATAGTAAAATTGATGCTGTGGTTAACCCTGCAAGCAACCCTAACCAAATACCAAAGCTGCCATATTTCCCTTCTGATCCGAAGAAAAAACTAATAGGAAAACCTACCACCCAATACGATATAAAAGTGATGAATGTAGGTATTTTAACATCTTGTAAGCCACGTAAAGCTCCTAACATTACTACTTGTATACTGTCACTTATTTGAAAAATTGCCGCAGCAATTAATAAGTTTGCTGCTATACTCATTACCTCCATATTATCTGCATAATTTTCAGCATCGCTTAAATCAACATATAAATTTGGTAACGATTTGTGAAAAACAAAGAAAAAAGTAGCAAATATAACTGCGAGTATAGTCCCTAGGAAAAAGATTGAAAATGCTATTCTTCTCAATTCTTTATAATTTTGTAATCCTTTTTGATTTCCAACTCTAATCATAGAAGCAACGCTTAATCCAGTGGCTACCATAAATGTCATTGAAGATAAATTCAACGCTATTTGATTTGCCGCTTGAGGGTTTTTTCCCAACAATCCACTTAACCAAATTGCTGCTGTAAAAATAGCTACTTCAAAAAACATTTGCATAGCACTTGGTGTACCTAAGTTTATAATTTTTCGAATCATTAAAGTATCTAACACAAAAAACTTAATATTGGTAACCAAACGTTTTGAACGCTCTTTTTTACTTAACAACCACCATAAATATACCACCATTACAAACCTTGAGAGCAACGTTCCGTAAGCAGCTCCCACGATGCCTAATTGAGGAAAACCAAACTTCCCGTAAATTAGTAGGTAATTCAGCAATACATTCAACACATTAGCAAGTAATGTGGCATACATAGGATAGCGTGTCATTGACATTCCATCACTAAATTGTTTAAATCCCTGAAAAATAATCATCGGAATTAATGAAAAAGCTACCAAATCTAAATATGGAATCGCCAACTCAACCACCTCTATAGGTTGTTTCATTAAATACATTAATGGTTTCGAAAAGAAAACTACTAAAAACAGCATAATTCCCATCATAGTACACAAGAAAAGTCCGTGCTTAAAAGTAGATTTTGCTTGTGTAAAATTATTAGAAGAGTCTGCTTCGGCAATTAAAGGTGTTATTGCAGTAGAAAAACCAATTCCTAACGACATTGCTATAAACATAAAACTGTTACCTAATGAAACCGCTGCTAATTCGGCAGTTCCTAGTTGACCTACCATTATATTATCTATAAAACTCACAAAAGTATGCCCTAACATACCTAGCATTACTGGAGCAGCAAGTTTTAAGTTATATTTAAACTCTGAAGTGTATTGTTTAATGTTCAATTTAGTATTCTTTTCAGCTTGCAAAAATACAACTGTTATCTAAAATAATGTAGGGATATAACAAAATAAAAA
>NZ_JBLWTZ010000014.1:0-111664 GCF_048269885.1 Tenacibaculum sp.
ATTTATGTGTATTCTAAAAATGATGAATTAGAAACTACCGATATTGTAGAGAGTAAGCTAGATTTTTCTGGTAAAGTGTTAGAAACTAAAACTACCCATACAAAAGGAACCAATACTCCAATTGTAACCATAGATAGCTTTGAGTATGACCATATAGGAAGAATGACTAAGCAGACACAAAAAATAAATGCACAAGCTACAGAAACTATTGTAGCTAATGAGTATGACGAGTTAGGACAACTAAAAACAAAAAAGGTTGGTGGTACTTTACAAGAGGTAGATTATTCGTACAACATACGTGGTTGGTTAAAAAACATCAACGAAGATGGTAAAAATGACAACGATTTATTTAACTTTAGCATTCAATATAATCATCCTACGGATCCTTTGAAAGCACTGTATAATGGAAATATTGCTCAAACTAGTTGGAATACGTTAAATATAGATTCAAGTTCTAAAACATACACCTATAGCTACGACGCACTGAATAGACTATTAAGTGCCACAGGAGCTCCAAATACAAATTACAATGTATCAGGAATCACTTACGACAAGAATGGTAATATCAAAAACTTAACTCGAAACGGTTGGCAAAACAGTGCTACATTTACCAATATGGATAAGCTAGTCTATACTTATGATAATGGTAATAAACTTATCAAAGTACTAGACAACGGTAATGATAATTATGGATTTAAAGACGGTGCCAATACAACCACAGAATACACCTACGATGCCAATGGAAATATGAAAACGGATGCGAATAAGGGTATTACCAACATTACTTACAATCATCTAAACTTACCTATAAACGTAGCCTTAGCAGGCGGTACCATTACCTATACTTACGATGCTACGGGTAACAAACTAAGAAAAGTAGCCAACGGTACTACTACCGACTATGCGGGGAATTTCATTTATGAAAATGGTGTATTACAGTTTTTTAACCATGCAGAGGGTTATGTACAAAAAGATGCTAGCTCATTTAGCTATGTATACCAATACAAAGACCATTTAGGAAATGTACGATTATCATATACAGATAATAATAATGACGGTATTATCACTGCGAGTTCAGACCCGAGCACAACCGAAATTATAGAGGAAAGTAACTACTATCCTTTTGGTTTAAAACATAAAGGGTATAATGGAAATATTTCTTCAATTGGAAACTCTGTAGCTCAAAAGTTTGGGTATAACGGGAAAGAGTTAGAAGAAAGTTTAGGTTTAGATTTATATGAGATGGATATGCGCCAGTATGACCCCGCTATAGCTAGATGGACTTCAATAGACCCAGTTATTCATCATTCGATGAGTACCTATAATGCCTTTGACAATAATCCTGTTTTTTGGGCTGACCCTAGTGGAGCAGATGCTGTTCAAAATGAAAACGGTTGGACTTTTACAGGTGAGGATGCTGTAAATGTTTTTAACGCAGCAAAAGAGATTTATGGGTCTGGTCCTGGAGATGGTGATAAGAAGAAGAAAAAGAAGAAAAGCCAAAAGAAAGCTGTTAAAGATATGGGGACTGGAGAACTTTATGCTATGGCATATAATGGTTATGCAAGGACAGCTTATTCAAACGGGAATGACCCGTATAATCCAACAGATGCGGATATAGCCCAAAATGAAAGAGAAAAATCTGAAGCTGCATTTGAGCTTATGATGATTATTGATGGAGAATGGGTATTAGCGAGATTGGTTCAAGGTGGAAGATGGATTTATACGTCATTAAGATTAGGAAAAACAACAGCAACTATTGCTAGAGTAGGAAAAACAGGAAAGAAGGTGGTAGAAATGGGAATAGACAAGTTAAATGCTTTACATTCCGTACCAAGAGCTGGAAAAGGGGTAAATTATATTGATGATTTAGCTGAATTAATTTCTAAAAATGGTTACGATATTAATCAAGCTATCCCAGTTGTAAAGATGCCTAACGGTAGATTGGTTATATCTGGAGGACATCATAGAGTTGCTGCAATGAAAAAACTTGGAGAAAATACTATTCCTTCAGTAATGAGAAATTGGAATAACTTATCAAAAGCTGTTCAACAAAGATTATTAAATGGGCCGAATGGAGAGGCTTGGAAAAATTATTTAAAATAATGGAAAATTGGTATAAAGTTAGTAGGAGAAATAAAAGTGTTTGCGGAAATTGTGAAAAGTCTTTTGATGAACTAGGAAGTCTAGACCATCATAGTAGTTACTGCCCTAACTGTAATATTGAATGTATATGGTTTTATTTTGAAGAAGATAAAACATTACAAGTTATACCAAAGTATGCGCCAAAGGAGTTTGTTTTGTTTCTTAGATGGGCTCAAAAAGAACTTGATGAGTTAGAGTTTTTAGAACTAATTGTTTCATTTGAAGAAATAGCAAAATCATTAGCTAATGTTAAATAAAATGATGAATATTTAATATTAAGATGATTCTTAATAGTGAAGAGATATAGTTTAAACAAGCAAAAAGATGGACTTAGGTTCATCTTTTTGTTTTTGTAGAAGATTCTATTGGTAGTCTAATAGGTCTGAAATATGGACATCAAGAGCTTTGGCAATTTTGATAATTGCAATTATTGATAGTTTATTTTCACCTCTTTCTACTCTTCCCCCGCTCCCGCTAGTATTTACTAGTGGTAAGTAAGAGTAAGCAACTAGAAATTAAATTATTAAAATAATAGATAAAAACGAAGCCACAACAGTAATGTTGTGGTTTTGTTGTTTTTAGGAGTATGCTTTTTTTATTTTAGTATCTCTAATAAAGGGAATTATTTAAAAATGAAATGATTATTGAGTTTGTTGAAGTAGAGTTATACAAGGTAGTTTGAAATTGAATATTTTAAACTAGATTTAGAAAAGTAAGAGAGAAAATTTCTCTCTTACTTTTTATTAGCAATAGAAGTTCTTTGATAATAATGGTATTTTTGGCAATTGGTTTTTCTATTTTGTTGAATTCTGATTGCTTTTTCAGTAGAAAATCGTTGTGAGTAGATAGAAAAATCCATAGATTTTCCTTCAAAAGTTTGAATGGGTGTATTTGGTAGTGTAGTAAATTAGGTCATAAGTCAAATTATGACTATAAACAATTACAAATCAGTAATTAACAAGAATATTAGCTACTGGTTTTTCAAGTTCCTTGATATATTGTAAAAGTTAAAACTTCCTTAGAAACAAGTTCTCCCACTTCGGGGGAGTTAGAGGGGGCTTATGTATATCAATACAAAGACCATGTTGGAAATGTAAGACTATCTTATGCAGATATTAATAACGATGGAGCTATCACTCCAAGTACAGAGATTATAGAGGAAAAAAACTACTATCCTTTTGGTTTAAAACATAAAGGGTATAACAATGTAACTTCGTCTTTAGGAAACTCTGTAGCTCAGAAATTCAAGTATAATGGTATAGAGTTTGAAGAATCATTAAGGCTGGATTTATATGAGATGGATGTTAGGAGCTATGACCCAGCAATTGCTAGATGGACAACAATAGACCCAGTGACACATCATTCTATGTCTCCATATGTTGCCTTTGATAATAACCCGATTTATTTTGCTGACCCGTCAGGAGCAGATTCAGAATCATTTATAATGGATTTATTCAATAGGTCTTCTAATGGTGAAAAATGGACAAATAATAATAATGGTACTTTTTCTAGTAATAAAGGTCAAACAGCAGACTGTGATGAATGTCCAAAAGAAGGACAGCATAGAACAAAAGAAGTGAGAACTGTTAATGGTTTAGATGGAATGGGGGGAACTAATGTAGTTAATCAGTTTTATCACTCTGGAGGGTTGAATGGCTCAAAAGCAGGATGGTATTCTACTAGGGAATATATGAGCATAATAAAACCTGTAGCAGTTGAATTAGCAGGTCAAAATTTAACATTTAGTGGAAGTGTTGAATGGTTTAATAATACAGATGCTACAGATAATGTTGCTTATATAATAGGAGCTTGGGCTGCAAAACTTAATCAAATAGCAAATAGGAAAAGTACAGGAGCTGTAACGCCTCTATATTTTTCTTCTCCATTTTTTGCTCCTTCAGCATTCATGAAGTTTTCTCAAATGAGTAAAACTTCTAAATTTGCTTTTTGGTCTGGTAGAGGAACAGAGCAGGCAGCTATAAATGCTGGTTACAAAGTAATTGGGCAAACAAGAGCTGGTCAAAATTTAATAAATTTGACATCAACAATGAAATATGAAGTTGGTTCACAGGCATATAATTTTTGGGGTAGAATTTCATCTACTTTAGCTAATAGTGTGCCAAGAGGAGGTACTGCAAATGTGTTTTTAACTAGAAGAGCGGTTAATAATCCTACTAGTGTATGGAATGTGTTTGAAAAACCTATTTTAATTCAAAATAAAGTTAAAATTAAATATAATTGGGTAGACTAATGAAAGAAGAAAAAACTATTATTGAACTTTATAATGAAATAATTCCTCCTAATAATTATGAATTTAGGAGAGATTTTGACAATACTGAATTAGTGAATAGCCTCTCTGAAGAAAACAAAACTTTAATTGAAAACTTATTAATTAAAGATTTAGAAAACAATGAGGATATTTTATTGATTGAAACTTTAGCTAAAATTGGTTCAAAAAAATCAGTAGAATTAATAAAGAAAAAGCTTATAAATAATAAGAACTTAAATGAGCGAATCATTATCTCCTATTCTATTTATTTTTTAACAAAAGATACAGATATGATTCGAGAAGCCTATGAATCATTTTTGAAAATTGATGATAAATACTCTAAAGTAAGTATGTTTTATTATCTGGCAAAATTCAACGTGTTAGAAATCAAAAATTTAATAAGTAGATTTGTTGAAGATGAAGATTTTCTTGTGTCATATAATGCTAAAAGAGCTATAGAGACTATAAAGCTTGATAATTAAAACATTGACAATGATAGCTTCAGTAAAAAAGAATGCACCAAATGCTACTGTAGAAGATAATTCTTAGTAGTGAAGTAACATATTAAAATAAGCAAGAAGATGGACTTAAGTTCATCTTCTTGTTTTTTGAGTTTCTTCTAAATAAATATTTTCTAAAACCCTTATTAAAAGATATTTATTTTTTCTTCTTTGAATTATAAAATCACGTATTGTAAACTCAACATAAAGTATCATAAGTAAAGTCAATAAAATTATTCCCCCTATAATTCTAAAACTTTCAAAAAAATCTTTCATGTTTGAAGCATAATTGCTAAAACCTCCTAAAAATGCTCCAAGGTAAACACCAGAAAAAAGAATAATTGAATTAAAAACTACTGCGTAAGTATAATGATTACTCTTGGTTTCTTTTTTTAAGCATTCAATAATGAAAAGTAAATTCTTATCATTAATTTTAATACTCTTTTTCAATTCTTTTTTTATAATTTTTTTTCTAATCTTAATTAAAGTATTACTATCCCATTCTCCTTTATTTGAAAGGGCGAACTTGTAATTTTTCTTGATGATTTTATCATTCTTTTTAGACATGTAAATGCTAGATATTAGCATTAAAATGCCCCCCATAATAGCATAAGAAGAATTTTTTACATCATAGCTTGTATAAATCCAATGAATAATTAGTGTCAAGCCTATTAATGCTAGCACTAGGCTAATTATAGCCCAGTTTAATTTGTATTTTGAATAAACTAATTTCCAAAAAGTTATTTTTTTCTTTAGTTGAATAATATCTTCTATACAATTAACTGACATATTATTTCTTAATTAATCTTTATTAGATTGTTCTTTGTTTGGATAAAAATATCCTTTTAGTTTAAAAAAGAAGGCGTGATACACTACTGAGGCTATATGCAATAAAACAATGAAAGTTATATATAATTTAGAGCAATTATCTGTTTTCATATCCGATATTATACACTGTAAATCAGATATAAATTCAGCTCTTGAAGATTTAGGTATAATAACTAAAAGATACTTAAATTTGTTTATGAAAGGTTTCTTTTTATTCGATATGTTAAATTTGATTTTTTCATTTTCATCACTAAATAACATCTTAATAACTTTAGCATGATTACTATTAGTAATATTATTATCAACAAAGTGAATGAATGTATCGTTATTAATAAATTCTTTTTCTCTTAGTTTTATAAAAATATCCAGTCGATTCATTAAATCTTCTTTATCCTCATTACCATTGATTTCATAAACTTCTAGATAACCTGTTAACTTGACCTTTACTTTAAATTTTAAATTATCTTTTGAAAATAATACAGATTTATTATTAAGGTTTTCAACTACAAATCCTAAGCTCTTAAAATCACTTATATAATCATTTATCGTTTTCAATTAAGCTAATTTTAATATTGAAGCTAATTGAGATTTAGCTTGTTCAAAAACTTTCTCTCCTTGCCCAGTTATTTTGTAGTATTTTCTTCTTCCTCCTTGCCCCGTATCTTCTCCCCATTTACTTTCAACATATCCCTTTCTTTCCATACTTTTTAGAGTGTTATATAAACTTCCTAATAGTATTTTTTTACCTAATTCTTTCAGAATTTGATAGCCGTACATATCATCTATCTCAAGTACAGATAATATTTTTATTTCTTGTAATGTTAGGTTGTGATTTCCCATTTAACAATGTTATTACTCTACTAATATAATTAATTTAATAATAATATACTGAGAATTTTTTATAACTAATTTTTCATTAAAGGAAAATCACAAAATACTATCGAAGCAATAAGTTGTTAATAAACAAGATGAAGAGCGGAGGTTGTAATGATGAAAAAGAATAATTATCTATTAATCTTTCCTGTCAAAAGACAATAGTTCAGAAGTAGTCATTTCAAAAGCATCAGCAATTCTTTTTAGCATAGAAACTTTCATTTCTTGCTTTCCTAGCTCATATTTTCTGAGATTTTGACCATCAATTCCAGCTTTATAAGCTCTTCCCCCGCTCCCGCTAGTATTTACTAGTGACAAGTAAGAGTAAGCAACTAGAAATTAAATTATTAAAATAATAGATAAAGACGAAGCCACAACAGTAATGTTGTGGTTTTGTTGTTTTTAAGAGTAGGCTTTTTTTGTTTTAGTATCTCTAATAAAGGCAATGCTATCTACGAGATGTCTTTACGAATAGTTGTTCCTTATAAGAAAATTATTTAAAAATGAAATGATTACTGAGTTTGTTGAAGTAGAGTTATACAGGGTAGTTTGAAATTGAATATTGTAAAATAAATTTAGAAAAGTAAGAGGGAAATTTTCTATCTTACTTCATATTAGCAATAGAAGTTCTTTGATAGTAATGGCATTTTTGGCACTTGGTTTTTCTATTTTGTTGAATTCTGATTGCTTTTTCAGTAGAAAATCGTTGTGAGTAGATAGAAAAATCCATGGGTATCCAGATTAGCAGTTAATCTAAATAATTTAGCTAGTAGTATGGTGCATAAAAATAAATGAAGCGATTTCTTTGGTTGATAAAAGACCGTAGTTTTCAGGAAAATATATATAATCACTTGCTTGATTGCAATTAATATTATTATCTATGATTTCCATATAGAAATGTTCGTTTACATCATTATTTCTAATTCTATTCACAATTTCAATTAATTCAAGTTCAGTTATATCTTTAATATTCATTGAAGGTATTTGAGCAGAATCATTTGAAAACTTCGCTATAGATTCATACTTTCTGAAAGTAGAAAAATATTGCAAATCATAATTCCTATTGGTAAATTCATTGAAATCTGCTATTAAATTATCTACGTTGATTTTTTTTAGAATCCCTTCTTCAATAGTCTTTATTTTCTCTGATACTACCTGAATTCTTTCCTGTGTTGCATTTGGCAATAAAGAATTTCTTAATTTCATTTTTTTTTTGAAAAGTAACGGATTAGTAATATTACAGAAATGAATGAGATTACTCTTTTAAAATTAAAGGCTCCAACATTCTTGAATTTGTATTGTCTACCACTTTCCAATTGTAAATTTTAGAGAGTTGGTAAATCTTCGATAACTCTTCAAATAAACGAGTTTTAGCATCTTTCTGTAATCGAGACACGGTAATTGTCGATTGAATCTTTTCAATCGCTTTAGCGTTGAGTTTATTTAGTTCTTGCTTCGAAAAAGTATTAAACTGACTCTGTTGTAAATCGAAATACTTTATGTCTGGGGAAATGAGTATTTCTTCTTTTGGAATTTTATTGATGATGATTTGTTTTCCTACACTATCTATTTGAATTTCTAATTCCGATAAATCATATCCCACCTCAACCTTAGCATTTACTGAGAGCATTGCTTTCTTTTCAAAGGTAACATATCCATAGAAATACTTTTTTGCATCTGTAAAGCTATACATTTCAGAAAAATTCCCTTCTGAAACTACTAGTTTACTTAAGTTTTGAATTCCGTTTAAAACCACTTGAATCTCTTCTTGTTCGTGCTTTTCTTCTTTCTTTTCGTACCAAAATTTTGCAATTAAAAATCCCAACACAAAAACAGCAACATATTTTAATAAACGCATTGTTCTCTTTTTCTATAAAGATAGGAAAAGTATCTAAAGTGTTTTACGAAACTTGTTTTGTTTCTTTTTCTTCTTTAGGGAATGCTTGTTTATTAAAAACAAACAACAACGCCACTCCTATAGTAATCCAAGAATCTGCTCCATTAAAAATAGCGTTGAAAAAGGTAAAATTTTCACCTTCATAAATAGGAAAATACAGCATATCTACTACTTTCCCATGAAATAGTTCTCCATAAGGATTCTCTGAAAAAAGGGTTGCAACATTATGATAAGAAGAATCAAAAATTACCCCATAAAAAACAGAATCGATGATATTTCCTACTGCACCTGCTAAAATTAATGCAATCGCAATAATAACGGCTGTATGTGTTTTTCGCTTGATAGATTGCCATAACCAATACACAATCCCAGTAACCGCAACAACTCTGAATAAAGTTAAAAATAATTTCCCTGCTTTACCACCAAATTCAAAGCCCCACGCCATTCCATTATTTTCAGTAAAATGGATTCTGAACCAATCGTTAAAAACAACTACTTCTTCTCCTAGCTGAAAATGTGTTTTGATGTAAATTTTGCTAATTTGATCAATTAAAATTGCCAGAATTACGGTAAGTATTGCGATGTGTTTTTTAGACATTTTTTTTATTTAATGGAAACAAAAATAAGAAAACTATTTTTATGTTTTCTTTCTGGTTTATAGAAAGAAAAAGACCAATAAACTTTTAGTCATATTGGTCTTAACTTATACAGATAAAAAGAAAACTACCCTTTTAACCAAGCTTTTCTTAGTTCTTTTTGTTGTTGCGTTGCATTCGAATTATCTTTTAAACTAGTTCCTTTTGTATATGATTGAGTTAAGGTTGTTTTAATAACTACCTCTTTACCATCTCTTTCTAATTTCACCTCAACTTCATTTCCTGGTTGCCACATAAACATTTTAGTAAAAACCTGATTGGCATTTTCCATAGTTACTGGGGTTCCGTCTACTTCTTTAATAGCATCGTTTGACTGTGCTCCGTTTTCTGCCCAAAAACTATTGTCTTTTACTGCTTCTGTAAATCGGATTGTTTTTGTGTCTTTATCTCCTCTAACAATTATAGCCCCATTGTTTTGGATGTAATTTGTTTTTACTTTGGATGCATCTAGTACCAACCCTGCTTTAGCAAAAAACTCATTATAATTAATAGGGGTTCCTTTTACTACATGCGTATTTAAAAATTCACCTATTGACGGATACGTCATTTCAGTAATTTCTTCAATTAACTTATCGTCTTCAAACGGCTTATTTTTTCCATATTTTAACGATAATTCTTTCATTAATGATAATACTCCTCTGTTTCCATTACTTTCTTCACGCATTAAAATATCGATACACATCCCTATCAAAGCTCCTTTTTGATAAACATTATAGTACTGAGAAGCATACGGTTCTTCCAATACATTTTCGCTCATCTTTGTAAAACTCATAGCGTCGTTCATAGAAGATGCCGTTTTAATTTTACCCATAATTTTACTGTAAAATTCATCTTCTGTTACCAAACCTTGATTTACTTGAAATAATGTAGCAAAGTATTCTGTAATTCCTTCATACATCCATAAATGTTTTGAGAATGTTGGTTGATTGTAATCGAAATAATGTACGTCTTCTGAATGTACACTTAACGGAGTTACGATATGGAAAAACTCATGAGATACTACATCAATCATACTTTTTGCCAATGCTTCATCAGGCATTGCTTCTGGTAACACTACTACTGTTGATGTATGATGTTCTAAAGCCCCAAATCCTTTAGGCGCTTTTTCAGTTCCGTCAGATAAGTATAAATAAATATCGTAGCGCGCTGTACTGTTAATACTTCCTAAATATGCTTTTTGTGCTTGCATCATTTTCTCCATAACTTTCTTAAGCTTTTCAGCTGAGTGCTTCTTATTTGGAGAGTATACACTTAATACAATTTTAATATCACCTACTTTAAACTCTTCAACATCTAATTCTCCATAAAACATAGGATTATCGGTAATATCAAAATAACGTGGTGCAAAATAACTCGACGTTAAAGTTGAACCATCTTCACTTGTTTTTGTTCCTACTTCTTGCAAAGCAGAAGTTCTTTTAAAATTAGCAGGAGAAACAACATCTAACTTATATTGGTTGTTTTTTAACGAATCAAAATACCCTACAAATCCGTGAAGGTTCAGTACATAGTTAGTAGACTCAATATTGGTTCCTGCAGGTGAAAATGGAGTTTCTCCTCCAATTCCTCCTGAAACTTCCATATCAAAAGTATCGTTTACCAAATAAGTTACTTTATCTAATTTTTGGGCATTGGTAATTTCCCATGTATTGGTGTCAACTTTTGTAGCTTCTAATTCGTTTCCTTCATAATCTAAGGCTTTAAAACTATCTACATATTTACCAAAATCACTTACAGAATAAGTTCCTTGAACTACTCTTGGCAATCGATAGGTTACTTTGTCAACTGTAAACCTCCCTGGGTTAATTGTTACAGGTACTTTATCATTATCTACTTTTGTTAAATCTAGAGTTGTTACAATTGGAGCTTGGGCAGCTAAATCGTTTGTTGTCTTTTTGGTAGAATTACAGCTTGTTAATAGCAATGCTGCAATGGCTGCTGTGGTTAGTATACTTTTATTCATTTCTTAGTTTTTAATTAACCATTAGACAAAATGATGCTTCATTTGTTACGTCTAATTATTATAAATTTTTGTTAATTACTTTAATTCAATATTCATATTTGCATGAATTGAATTTATGGTAAGTTTTTTAAAAGTTGATGAGTTTTCTTGAGAGAACGGAGATTCTTTTTTTTCTCCATTTATAAGAATTGTTCCATGATTAGTTTTTAAATCTAATTTATATTTTGAAAGAACCTGTGCAAAAACGTTTCCCTGAAAAAGACGGATATTTGAATTTCCTTGAACAGTATTTAATTTTATATTTCCTCTTTCTATATAAATATTTACATCTCCCTTATAACTTTTTGAAGTTACTCCAATAGTTTTTCCATGAATGTCTAAATGCTTGTTTTTAGGAACCTTTATAATAGCCCTAGCTCGCTCTAGCCTCCTCGTTATGTATTTTCGAAAGACTTCTTTTTTTAATGTTGGAATATTTAATTCAAATGTTATTCTAAGAACATCTCCTTGCTTTTTAAACAGTAGGTTATGGGTATGTGGATTTTCATCAAGTAAAATTACTTCTAGCTCGTTACTCTTTGAATTTTCTACTACAAGATCGTCTAAGCCGTAAGTAACGACTTCGAGTTCATTTACGAACATTTCTCTTTTCTGTATTATTTTTTCTTGACAGTAAAGAAGTTGAACACTTATTAGAACAAGTAGTAATAGGATTTTTTTCATATAAAAAAAGCCTCTAAAAGAGGCTCTATTTATTTTAACTTTGAAAGTTATTGTTTTCGTTTTGCTTCAATACTTAAAGTAGCATGTGGTACTAACTTTAAACGTTCTTTTTGAATTAGCTTACCTGTAACTCTACAAATACCATAGGTTTTATTTTCAATGCGAACTAAGGCATTTTTTAAATCGCGAATAAACTTTTCTTGACGAATGGCTAACTGCATGTTTGCTTCTTTAGCCATCGTATCAGACCCTTCTTCAAAAGATTTAAATGTTGGCGACGTATCATCGGTTCCGTTATCAGAACCGTTTTTATATGAGGCTTGTAGCAATCTTAAATCTTCTTCAGCTTTTTCAATTTTCTTTTGAATGATTTCCTTAAACTCTAGTAAATCACTATCTGAATATCTTATTTTAACATCATCCATAATGCTATATTTTTTCAATTAACATTCTACTTTTAATGGTATCAAACTCAATTTCTGTACCATTTTTTAAATCATCAACAAAAACTAATTCATTTGTCAATGTCTCTGCTTTAATGTAGTTTTCATTTGCCAATACCGATTCTCTTAAATCATCAGCCTGTAAAATGGTTAATTTTATTTTATCGGTTACTTCTAAACCTGTGTCTTTTCGTGCGTTTTGAATTCTATTAACTAATTCTCTTGCCACACCTTCTTTGCGTAATTCGTCGTTTATTGTAACATCTAAAGCTACGGTTAACCCTTCTGCATTGGCTACCAACCACCCTTCGATATCTTTCGATGAAATCTCCACATCAGCGGTTCCTAAAGTAATCATTTTATCGTTAATTTCCACAGAAATTTCACCTTCTTTTTCTATTTTAATGATATCCTCTTGTGTAAAGCCTTGTATCTTATTAGCTATCAACTTCATATCCTTACCAAATTTAGGCCCTAAAGCTTTAAAGTTTGGCTTGATTTGTTTTACTAAAATTCCTGAAGCATCGTCTAATAACGTTATTTCCTTAACGTTAACTTCTGATTTTATTAAGTCGGCCACCGCTAAAATTTCTTCTTTTTGAGTAGCATCTAATACAGGAATCATGATCTTTTGTAATGGTTGACGTACTTTAATTTTCTCTTTAGCTCTTAAAGACAATACCAATGAAGAAATAGTTTGTGCATTTTCCATTTTACGCTCTAACGACTTATCTACTAAATCAGCATTGTATTTAGGAAACTCTGCTATATGTACGCTTTCAAAACTTTCTTTTCCTGTAGCTTTTATTAAATCCTTATACAAACGATCCATAAAGAAAGGCGCTACTGGAGAACCTAATTTGGCTACCGTTAACATACAAGTATATAACGTTTGGTATGCAGAGATTTTATCTTGTGCATACTCTCCTTTCCAAAAACGTCTTCTACATAAACGTACATACCAGTTACTTAAGTGATCTTGTACAAAATCAGAAATTGCTCTGGTAGCTTTGGTAGGCTCATATTCTGCATAAAATTTATCTACTTTTTGAACTAAGGTATTTAATTCAGATAAAATCCAACGATCGATTTCTGGTCGTTCATGAATCGCTATTTCAGCTTCACTATACGTAAAGTTATCAATATTAGCATATAATGAAAAGAATGAATAGGTATTGTATAAAGTTCCGAAGAATTTACGTTTTACCTCTTCTATTCCTGCCAAGTCAAACTTTAAGTTATCCCAAGGGTTTGCATTTGATATCATATACCAACGTGTGGCATCCGGACCATATTCAGACAACGTGGTAAACGGATCTACCGCATTTCCTAAACGCTTTGACATTTTTTGTCCGTTCTTATCTAATACTAATCCGTTAGACACTACATTTTTATACGCTACAGAATCAAACACCATTGTTCCGATAGCATGTAACGTATAGAACCATCCACGAGTTTGATCTACTCCCTCTGCAATAAAATTAGCTGGATAACTTTCTTTATGATCTATGAATTCTTTGTTTTCGAATGGGTAATGCCATTGTGCATATGGCATAGAACCCGAATCGAACCATACATCAATCAAATCACTTTCACGCTTCATTGGTTTCCCTGAAACAGAAACTAAGATAATTTTATCTACTACATTTTTGTGTAAGTCGATGTTATCGTAGTTATCTTCTGACATGTTTCCTACTTCAAAATCAGCAAAAATATCTTCAGTCATCATTCCGGCTTCAATTGCTTTTGCAATTTCTTCTTTTAATTCAGCTACAGAACCAATACAGATTTGCTCTGTTCCGTCTTCAGTACGCCAAATTGGTAGTGGAATTCCCCAAAAACGAGAACGCGACAAGTTCCAATCATTCGCATTTTTTAACCAGTTCCCAAAACGTCCTTCTCCAGTAGATTTTGGTTTCCAATTGATGGTTTCGTTTAAATCAAACATTTTATCCTTGACATCGGTTACCTTGATAAACCAAGAATCTAATGGATAATATAAAATTGGTTTATCGGTACGCCAACAGTTTGGATAACTGTGTACATATTTCTCTACCTTAAAAGCTTTGTTTTCTTCTTTTAATTGAATTGCTAACTCTACATCTACCGATTTTTCTGGAGCTTCACCATCAGCATAGTACTCGTTCTTCACATATTTACCCGCAAATTCTCCCATTTCTGGACGAAATTTCCCTTGTAAATCTACTAATGGAACCGGATTCTCATTTTCATCTAACACCAACATTGGCGGCACTTCTGGAGTTGCTTGTTTTGCAACTAACGCATCATCTGCACCAAACGTAGGTGCTGTGTGTACAATACCTGTACCGTCTTCGGTAGTTACAAAAT
Organism: Tenacibaculum sp.; assembly: GCF_048269885.1. NCBI lineage: Bacteria > Pseudomonadati > Bacteroidota > Flavobacteriia > Flavobacteriales > Flavobacteriaceae > Tenacibaculum > Tenacibaculum sp. The sequence continues at coordinate 14,647 of NZ_JBLWTZ010000014.1, forward strand.
CTCCTGAAATTACTCTAAACGCATTTTCTGGATTTTGATATGGTAAAGCAAATGATAGTAATTGCTCGTATTTAATACCTACCAAGTCTTTTCCGATAAATTCTTTTACAATTATATAAGGAATTTGCTTATCTCCTTCAACGTAGCTTGCTAATTCCGCTACATCTTCTACTTGATTAAACTTCTTCCCAGCAAATTGTTTTGCTACTAAGTTTTTAGCCAACACTACTTGAATTGGCTCAAAGGTGTATTGGTTGAATGTTTTAACTAAAACGTATTCTATTTTTGGCCCAACCGTTAATGCTGTATTCGATGGAAGTGTCCATGGTGTAGTTGTCCAAGCTAAAAAGTGTACCTCTCCATCAACTTGTAAAAAGTCCGGTAAGGTTTCTTTTATCGTTTTAAATTGAGCTACTACTGTAGTATCTGTAACGTCTTGATACGTTCCTGGTTGATTTAACTCATGCGAACTTAATCCTGTTCCTGCTTTTGGTGAATATGGCTGGATTGTATATCCTTTGTATAACAAATCCTTATTATAGATTTGTTTTAACAACCACCAAACCGATTCCATATATTTTGGTTTATAGGTTATATATGGATCTTCCATGTCTACCCAATATCCCATTTTTTGAGTTAGGTCATTCCAAATATCGGTATAACGCATTACCGCCTTTTTACATGCTTCGTTGTATTCTTCAACGGTAATTTTAGTTCCAATATCTTCTTTGGTAATTCCTAATTCTTTTTCAACCCCCAATTCCACAGGTAACCCATGCGTATCCCAACCTGCTTTACGCTTAACTTGGTATCCTTTTTGGGTTTTATAACGACAAAAAATATCTTTAATGGCACGTGCCATTACGTGGTGAATTCCTGGTAAACCGTTTGCTGAAGGTGGTCCTTCAAAAAACACAAATGGTTCGTTTCCTTCACGTGTAGTAATACTTTTTTCAAAGATGTTGTTTTCCTCCCAATAGTTTAATATTTCTTCTGCTACTTTTGGTAAATCCAATCCTTTGTATTCAGTAAACTTCTTACTCATTTTGTCGGTTTATTAATTGAATGTGCGAAATTACGTATTTTCTTGTAATTGTTGAATTTGAGATATAAAAAAACACCTTAAGATAAGGTGTTTTTTTATCAGTTCTTCATTTTTATTTTTTAGAGTTGTTTAAAATGTAAAAATAAGAACGCCTGTTTTTTTGATGCTCTTTTATAGAACAATTATTTTGATTGGCATCACCACAATTATTCAACAACTGTTCTTCTCCAAAACCAAGAGCACTTTTAATTCTACCAGGTGAAATTCCTCGTGAAACAATATAATCTCTGGTCGACCTTGCTCTTTGATTAGAAAGCTTTTTATTGTATGCTTTTGTCCCTCTACTATCGGTATGGGCTTCTATTTTAATAATCATTTCTGGATGATTTTTCATTACCGAAACAATCTGTTCTAGCTCATATTCTGCATCTTCTCTTATTGTATATTTATCAAAATCAAAATAAATTGGATTGATTACAATTTGATCTTCTATAATTAGTGGCTTTAACGATAAGTTTGTTGTAACAAACTGTTTATCCACGTCAAGGGTTTGTAATTGTTTTATATCAGCTTTGTAATCTTCCTTTTCTGCGATAACTACAAAATTTTTCTCACAATCAACTTCAGCAAAAGTATAAGTCCCCTTGTTCCCCGTTATTTTTTGAGCTTGAACCTTACCGTCTGCATCAATTAATTTAACGGTTGCTCCTGATATTGGTTCATTCATTTTTTCTTCCGATACTATCCCTGTTATATCTTCTTTACAGCTATATAAAATAAAACTGTAAATATCATCATCCCCTTTTCCTCCTTTTCTATTGGAAGAGAAAAAACCATTCTTTTTTACTGTGTTTATTACAAAAGCGAAATCATCATACGCTCCGTTTATGGGAGTTCCTAAGTTGGTTGGCTGCTGATAAATTCCATTTTGTTTTTTTGATTCAAAAATATCAAGAGCACCTAAACCTAGATGTCCGTCTGAAGCAAAATACAAGGTGCTGTCTTTAGCTACAAAAGGAAACATTTCCCTACCTTCCGTATTGATTTCTTTTCCCAAGTTTTCTGGTGTTCCGTAGGTATTGTTTTCTAAAATAGCTACTTTATATATATCTGTCGCTCCAAAACCATGAGGCATATCTGAAATAAAGTATAATGTTTTTTCATCAGCACTTAACGCTGGGTGTCCAACAGAATAGTTATCATTATTAAACGGTAGCTCTTTTATATTTTTCCATTCTCCATTTATATTTTCTGCTTTATATATTTTAAGGTAGGCTATTTTATTAGCTCCTCCTTCTAGTTTTTTACCATTAAAATTTGTTCTGGTAAAATACAGGGTTGTTCCATCGGAAGTAATAACAGCATTAGATTCGTGATATTCTGAGCTTAATGATAAAAGAACTTCTTCTTTTGTTAAATTAACGAGCTGATTTTCGGTATCATAAACTTCGTTTGCTTTGTAGATATTTAAATGAGGTTGGTTGTTCCACTTATACAACTTATCACTAGTTCCAAGCGGTCTAGTCGAGGAGAAATAAAAATTATCTTCATAAATAAACCCTCCAAAATCTGAATACTTAGTGTTTATTGAAAGATTATTTACATGGGTAAATACCTTTTTTATTTGATTGGTATACCTCGTAAAATAGCCTTCGTTTTTCTCTAGCGCTTGCCCCCTAGAATCATCTCCTTTAACCCTACTAAACTTTACAAGCCACTCGTCAGACTCTTTAACTTTACCATTACTTTTTAAAGATTGCGCATATTTAAAAAAGTATTCTGGTGGTACTGTACTTTCATAAGTATCCATTAACCGTTTGTACCATTTTTCGGCTTCTAAAAATTCTGAATTATAATAATGAGAATCTCCTAATCGACTAACTATTTCGTACGATTTATTTCCTTTATCATAAATTTTCTCGTACAATTCTGCTGCTTTTTTATAAGCAAACGCTTCAAAATATTTATCAGCAGTATACTTTCTTTGCCCCAAACAAATACTGCTAAAAAAAATAAAGACTATTACTATTTGTTTCCCCACATCTCTTATTTTTTGTAGTTAAAATAAAACTAAAAATACTTATCTTTTTGAATTTTAACTCATTCCTCGTTCTTTTTTTATTTGCTCATATGCTGCCTGTATTTTTTGAAACTTCTCTTTAGCTCCTTCTTTATGCTCATCTCCCAAGTTTTGTAATTTATCTGGATGGTATTTTTTAGCCATTCTTCGATACGCTTTCTTTACTTCGTCGTTCGTAGTTTCTTTTGTTATTTCAAGCATTTTATAAGCACTGTCAGACTCATCATAAAACATTGCCTTGATTGAAGAATAGTCATATTCATTAATATACAAATAGCTTGCTATCTTCCTAATTTCTTCCTCTTCTACACGAGTTACTTGTCCATCTGCTTTGGCTATTCCAAATAAAAAATGCAACAACTGTAATCGTGTAGCATGCGACATGTACTGGCGTATTTGTAAGCAAACCTGACGTGTAGATATTTGTTTTTTTATAATCCCGTTAAACAGTTTAAATGCATGATTTGCTCGCTCTTTACCATACATTTTTACAAAATATGCACGAACATAATCCAGCTCTCGCTTATCTATCTTTCCGTCAGATTTGATAACTACCGATGCCAGTATTAATAAACTTATTTCAAAATCACCAGACGTAGCTCTTCCCCTTCTTGGCTGACCTCCTGTCTTTTTTTGATATTCTTGCTGTTCTTGGACAAAATCTTCTACAGAAATCCCATCAATAAAACTTCCTACAGCAAACCCTATAATAGCTCCTATTGGTCCCCCTAAGGTAAAGCCAGCTCCTGCTCCAAGCCATTTTGCAAATTTTCCCATTGTTTGTTTTTTAAGAGGTCACAAAGATAAAACATTACCAATCTATCTCCATACTTATTTCGGGTTGATTGTTGCCGTGAAAAGAAGTATCTTTGCCTTAAATTTTTAATTCAAAAATATGTATCCAGAAGAATTAGTAAAACCAATGCGCGATCAATTAATTGATGCTGGTTTTGAAGCTTTATATACTGCTGAAGATGTTGACAATGCTTTGGCCAAAGAAGGAACGACGTTGGTAATGGTAAACTCTGTTTGTGGCTGTGCAGCAGGTACTGCAAGACCTGGTGCTATTGCCTCTTTAGGAGCTGAAAAAACTCCTACGAACTTAACTACTGTATTTGCAGGTGTAGAAAAAGAATCTACAGCGAAGGCAAGAGAATATATGATTCCTTTCCCTCCATCATCTCCTGCCATTGCTTTATTTAAAGATGGTAATTTGGTACACATGTTAGAGCGTCATCATATTGAAGGACGTTCTGCACAAGCCATTGCTCAAAACTTAGCAGCAGCATACGACGAGTTTTGTTAAGCTTTTTAAGACACAAGATTTTAGAGTAAAGAATAAAGACAAAAAATCCAGCAAATTGCTGGATTTTTTTATTTTGAGATTCTTCACACAAAATTCAGATTGACTCTTTGATCTTTCTAAAAAAAGTCTTGATTCTTCTGTCTAACAGCAAAGCAATCTTGGCTCTCTTTTATACTTTCTTAATCACATTGGTAACAATTCCCCAAATGATAAAATTATTTTCTTCTGTAATTTTAATAATTGGATAAGCTGGGTTTTCGGGCTGTAACCATACCTCATTTCCTTCAACTCGTAAACGTTTTACTGTAAATTCTCCATCTAAAAAACAAACGGCTATCTTATTATTTGTAGGTGGAATACTTCTATCAATCACCAGCAAATCATTATCATCCAAGCCTGCACCAATCATCGATTGCCCACTTACACGTGCAAAAAAAGTTGCTTCTTTATTCCTTATAAGTTCTTCATCTAACGAAATACGTGTTTCCTTAAAGTCATCCGCAGGAGAAGGAAATCCGGCTGAAATACCGGTTTCTATTAAAATAGCTCCTTCGCTTTCGCTTACCTCTTTTGGCAAGAAAAAAGTCAATGCATCTGATGCTTTTACTTGTTTTAATTTTCGTAACATCTTAATTATTTGTTATTTGTATAAACTTACTTTACCTTGATTATATCGTTAATATTGGTAGTGTATTTTGGCGATAATCGCTCTTGACGCATCTTCCAAGTACGCTGCAAATCTTGATTAGCTAATTTAATCTTATCGGCTTTATACGTCTGATTCATTTTATCAATTGCATTCATTAAAGAAGCATGCTTCGGGTCTTCCTTTGCAAACATATTTAATTGATAATTATCTGAAGGCACCAACCCTGTTACAATTACACCTGCTCTTTTATATTTTATTCCTTTTTTAAAAATAGTGGTTACTGCTTGTACCGCACTTTTACTAATAGTTAATGTAGAATTTGTCGGATACGGAAGCACAACTGTTTTACTTACTCGGTGTTGTTCAGTCTCTTTTTTATGATAATCACTACGCAACAACACAATGATCATATGACAACAAGAATTTTGCTTGCGTAATTTTTCTGCACAACTTACTGCAAACGTTGAGATTCTTTCTTTAATATTATCCAAGTCAGAAAACGTGTATTCAAAGCTACGAGTTGTTGCTATTGCTTTTTTGTTAGTAGGTTCATCTAGCTGTATTTTAGACTCTCCTTCTAAATCTTTTTTCAACTTCCAACCTGTTATAGAAAGATTTTTCAACACCCAATCGTCACTTAACTGTGTAAAATCGTATGCTTTTTTACATCCTTTAGCAAGCAGCCTCTTTTGTATACCTCTCCCAATTCCCCAAACACTTTCTATGGGCATCCATTTTAATGCTTTACTTCTTTTTTCTTCAGAATCAATCACATACACTCCTCCTGTTTCTCTCAAAAATTTTCGTGCAATTTTATTCGCAACTTTACTCAACGCTTTAGTAGGTGCAATTCCTACGCAGGTTGGAATACCTGTCCATTGTAAAATTCTACTTCTAATTTCGGTTCCGTAAGAATTAAAATTATATTCATCAAACCCTTTGAATTGTAAAAACGCTTCATCAATAGAGTATACTTCCACATCTGGAGAAAACTGTTCTAAAATTTTCATCACTCTAGCGCTCATATCACCATACAACGGGTAATTTGACGACAGCACTGAGATGTGATTGTTTTTACAGAACTGATTCCATTTAAAAATAGGAGCTCCAAATGGAAGTTGTAAATCTTTAGCTTCATCACTCATTGAAATAACACACCCATCGTTGTTGCTTAAAATAGCTACGGGTTTTCCTTGCAAATTCGGATTAAAAACCCGCTCGCAAGAAGCATAAAAGTTATTACAGTCTACCAACGCATACATAGTTGTAAAGGTACAGAATATTGAAAAATGAACTCTAACTAACTTTCCTTATTTTTGTTTCATGGTTAGAAAATTAAAAATTGACGGAATTGATAAAATAATTATCAAACGTCTTGTAAAAGATGCTCGTACGCCTATTTTAAGTATCGCCCGAGAAGTAGGAATATCAGGTGCTGCCATTCATCAACGATTGCGAAAACTAGACGAATCAGATTTAATTGATGGTTATAAAATGATATTAAACCCAAAAGCATTAGGATATACTACTACCGCTTTTGTTGGCGTATTTTTAGACTCTTCTAGCTTATACTCTTCAGCAATTAAGCGTTTAAAAGAAATTCCTGAAATTGTAGAAAGTCATTACACTACGGGTAACTATGCCATTTTTATTAAAATTTTGTGCAAAAACAACGAGGACTTAATGCATTTGTTAAATAAGGACATTCAAACCATAAAAGGAGTTTCAAGAACCGAAACTTTTATATCTTTAGACCAACAAATAGATCGACAAATAAAAATTTAAAACCCCGAATGAACGATTTTATCTTCTACTTTAAAATGGGCTTGTTTCACGTACTAGATTTTAAAGCCTATGACCACATTTTATTCTTAATTGTATTAGCTGTTGTGTATCAATTTAAACAGTGGACAAAAGTTTTATGGTTAATAACGTTGTTTACTATTGGACACTCAATAACCTTAGCACTTTCAGCATATGGAATATTAAATGTACGAGCAGATTTAATTGAATTTTTAATTCCGTTAACTATTTTTATTACGGGATTAATGAATGTATTAACCGCAAAAAAAGCATCGGTAGGAAAAGAAAATCAGAATTTATTTTTTGCTTTATTTTTCGGACTAATTCACGGACTTGGTTTTTCTAATTACTTTAAAATTATGATCGGAAAAACCTCCGATAAATTTTTGCCCTTAGTAGAATTTGCTCTAGGAGTAGAAGTGGCACAACTTATTATTGTGCTAGGTATTTTATTAATTGGAGCCTTAGTACAATCAATCTTTAGTGTAAACCGTCGTGATTGGATTTTAATCATGTCTTCAATCGTAATTGGGTTCGCCCTACAAATGATGTTTGATCGTGTTTTTTGGTAAAAAATTAACGCCTAACTAACTCAAATCTAACTACCTTAGCTTATCTAAGAAAAATCGTACTGAAAATTTTGAAGAAAAAACAATTAAAATATGACATTGCCTATTTAAAAATGGCAAATGAATGGGGACAACTTTCACACTGTATTCGTAAAAAAGTAGGTGCCTTAATTGTTAAAGATCGAATGATTATTTCTGATGGTTATAATGGTACTCCTTCTGGTTTTGAAAACTATTGTGAAGATGAAGAAGGGTACACCAAATGGTATGTATTACATGCCGAAGCCAATGCTATCTTAAAAGTAGCTTCTTCTACGCAGTCGTGTAAAGGCGCTACTTTATACATTACACTTTCTCCTTGCCAACAATGTAGTAAATTAATACATCAAGCAGGAATAAAACGCGTAGTGTACGCACAGGCATATAAAGACCGATCAGGATTAGATTTTTTAGAGAAAGCGGGTGTTGAACTGACCTATTTACCTTATGAACAAAAATAATTTACCTATATATTTATCGATTGCAGTGGTTTTTGGTATTCTTATCGGAACCTTTTTTGGCAACGGAAATTCAAGTAGTCTTATTGGAAAAAGCTCGTCTAGTGAACGAAAAATAAAACGTTTAATTGACTACATTCAAAGTGATTATGTTGATGATGTTAACACAGATGACTTATTAGACGGAGCCATTGCCGAAATGTTGGGTAAATTAGATCCTCATTCTGTATACATACCTAAGGAAAACTTACAATTGGTTACCGAAAATATGCAAGGTAATTTTGTAGGAATTGGTGTTCAGTTTCGTATGATTGGTGATACCATTACTGTTATAGAACCTATTAAGGGCGGACCAAGTATTGAGGCTGGTATTAAAGCAGGTGATAGAATTTTGCTTGCAGATAAAGATACGCTGTACGGAAAAAAACTACAAACTTCCCAAATAATGAAAGCTTTAAAAGGGAAGCCAAATACCAAAGTAAACTTACAGGTTTACAGGAAAACCAACGATAGTATTTTTGATATTACTATTAATCGTGGTAAAGTAAATATTAAAAGTGTTGATGTTGCCTATATGCTAAACGATAGTATTGGTTATATAAAGTTAGATCGTTTTGCTCGTAACACCTATCTTGAATTTAAATCTTCTTTAAACAAATTACTCACCAAAGGAATGACTGATTTGGTCTTAGATCTTCGCGGAAATGGTGGTGGCTTTATTGATATTGCTAATGATATTGTAGATGAGTTTTTAGAAAAAGACAAGCTTATCGTATTTACAAAAAATAACAAAGGAGATATTGTAGAATCTTTTGCTACTGATAAAGGCGATTTTGAGCACGGTGGGTTATATGTACTAATTGATGAAAACTCTGCCTCTGCTTCTGAAATTGTAGCAGGTGCTTTACAAGACAATGACAAAGGAATTATTATCGGTCGTCGTTCTTTTGGGAAAGGGTTGGTACAGCAAGAAATGGACTTAGGAGATGGATCCGCAGTACGATTAACTACTGCTAGGTATTATACTCCGACAGGACGTTCTATTCAAAAGCCTTATAAAAAAGACGCTGATTCAGAAGAATACAGTCACGATTTTGAACATCGATTAGAAAATGGAGAGTTATTTACCAAAGACAGTATTAAAACTATTGATAGCTTAAAATACACTACTCCTAAAGGAAAAACAGTATATGGCGGGGGCGGAATTATTCCTGATTATTTTGTAGCGGTAGATACCTCAGCCTATATTCCTACAATTTTCTTCCGTCCTTTAAATGATTTCGCTTTTTCGTATGTAGATGACAATCGTAAAAAACTCGCTTCATTAACCGTTGACGATTTTATTAGTAACTTTGATAAAAGCAATGAGATTTCTGACAAATTCTTAGCAGAGTTGAAAAGCTTTAGACTTTCTGAAAAAACAAAAAATCAACTTCGTAACAACTTAAAAGTATTAATAGCTCGTGAATTGTTTAGTGACGAAGGTTTGTATAAAGTAGACCAGCGAGATGATAAGATGCTACAAAAAGTATTTGAGCTAGAACAGCAACAAAAAGAATAAAATACTTAAAATAGTCTTGGCACTTAATTCCCTTCGTATTTGCTTTTAAATTCTTCAGTTGCATTCTTGAGAACTTCTTACGCAGATGGAATGCTCCTAGTTAAAAGTTTTTTTTAGTCTAAATCGTAGGCTTAGCATTACTTTGTTATGTACATAATAGTACATTTGTACTACCTGTAAGTTAATAAAGAAAAGCTACAACGAATGAAAAAATCTGTGAACACAAGAGCAACTATTTTACAACAAGCTTTTGAACTTATTTATAAGAAAGGGTATCAATCTACCAGTATTGACGAAATTATAGCTACTACTAAAGTTACAAAAGGTGCTTTTTATTATCATTTTAAAAATAAGAAGCAAATGGGGCTCGCTATTATTAAAGAGGTAATACAACCCAAAACGATCGATTTTTCTATCAGTTCTCTTACTACCTCAACAAATTTATGTGATGCTTTATATACAATGATTGAAGAATTACTTCTATACAACTCTTTTTTAACCATAGAACATGGTTGCCCACTAGCTAATTTAACCCAAGAAATGTCGCCTTTGGACAATGATTTTAAAGAAGCTCTTGCCGAAGCTAAATCATTATGGACAAATGCTATTGCAACTTCTATTAGCAAAGAACAACAAAACAATACTATTAATACAAATAACAACGCTGAAGAGGTTGCCAACTTTATCATTGCTAGTTATTGGGGAGCCAGAGCCCTTGGTAAATTAAGTAATAAAGCAAACACATATACTCATTATTTAAAGCAATTAAAACTTTACTTAACTATTTTAAAAGAATCTTAAACCAACAAAAAAAACATACTAGTTAGTATGTTTTTTGTTTTATCTTTGCTTTGTTCTAAAAAAAAAAGCAATGCAAATACATAATAAGTATAGTCCGTCTGTACTCAACAGAAAAGAAATCCAGCAGTTTAAAAAGCTTTTAATAACCTCCAAATTAAAAGAGAGTTTCACTAAAACGCTGTATAAAATTGGTATTAAATCTAAAATAATGTTTGATATTAATACTATAAATATTCCAGATTCCAGGTTATCTAAACTAGCTTTAGAAGAGGCAAATGAGTTATGCAACCCTATATTGCTTTACCATTCTTATAGAACCTTCTTTTGGTCTGCAGGTATTGCTCTTTCAGAAAAGCTACATTATGATGAAGAGTTACTATTTGTTTCCTCAATGCTACATGATATTGGTTTAACAAATACCCACAACCACATATGCAGTAAACAATGCTTTGCCAATTACGGAGGTTCTTTCTCAAATGATTTTGTAAAGAAGTACGACAGTGAAAACAAAGCTTCTGCCATTAAAACTGCTATTGACATGCACTTGTATCCTACGGTGAATAAAAAGAGGTTTGGTAACGAAGCTTATCTACTTTCAAGAGGTGCTGCCATGGATGTTATTGGCTCACACTATTTTCAAGTTCCAACTTCTTTTATCAAAGAAGTTCATAAAACCTATCATAGAAATGGTTTTAAAGAAGATATTATTGAAACCATGGAAACATTAAATCATAAAGAAAATACCAGAGCTGATATTTTATACAAAATGGGATTTGCCTCAATGGCTTCAAAAAATATTTTAGATTCTAAAAAATTTACTTCTTAGAGGTAAACTTTGCTTCCCTCTTACTTTTATAAACCTCTTCAATGGTTGGGTTTTGAGGGCAGCTTTTTATTTGTTCAAATGTATCACCAGATGTTACAAAACCTGTTTGAAGTACCTTAAAATATACCCCTGGTAAGTTTTGCTGCCAAAACTGTTTTACAATCTTCATATCGTTAAAACGCACCCCCAATTTCATACAAGGCTGACGCGGTTTGGTAACCTCAATAATAACTTCTCCCACTTTAAAAGTATCTCCCACATGCAATTGACTTTCCGCTAAATCAGAAACCGTTAAGTTTTCACCAAACATTCCATAATTCCAATCTAAATTAGGATACAATCCTTTCCAATACGCATAATGCTTTTCTGAATAGGCATACACAGCTTGGTCTATTCCTCCATGGTGCTCTCTATCACAAATTGCATCATCTTTAACTTTTTCTACACCTAAAAAAAGAGGCTCTTCCACCGGAAACTTAAAAATACCGGTAGTTACTATTTTACCTTTCCAATTTACTTCTTTTCTTTCTCCTATGTTAGTAGCTACAATTTTCATTTTATACTTGTTATTCTACTAAAAAATTTTGCAACACATCTGCAATTTTTCGATTATCAGATAATTGTGGAATTTTATTCTGACCACCAAACTTCCCAATAGACTTCATATATTCATGAAAGCCTCCTTTTTGTACTTTTCTAATGATAAGCGGACGTAAAATCTTCCCTTTAATTAAATCGAAATAATATACATTTTGCTCTTGCATGGAAGCATCGATTTTAGATGCTAACTCATCTATGTTTACCGGTTCTTTTTCAAACTCTATAAACCACTCATGGTATGGCAATCCACTTTCAGGATTTACTTGCGGAGCCACTGTAAATTCACTTATATTTACAGCTGTTCCTTTGATAGCATCATTCAATGCTTTTTCAACCTCTTTACCTATCACATGCTCTCCAAAAGCAGAAATAAAGTGTTTTATACGTCCTGTTACTTTTATTCTGTAAGGTTTTAAAGAAGTGAACTCTACGGTATCGCCAATATTATACCCCCATAAACCTGCTGACGTATTTAAAATAATGACATAATTCACTCCTAGCTGAACGTCTTTTAATGAAATTCTAGTTGGATTCTCCTCAAAAAACTCCTTGGCAGGAATAAACTCATAAAACATACCTGAATTTAATTGCAACAACATTCCTTTTTCTGTTTGTGAATCTTGGTATGCAATAAACCCTTCAGATGCCGGGTACAGTTCTACATAATCTATCTTTTTCCCTATCAACGTTTCGAATTTGTTCTTGTAGGGGTCAAAATTTACCCCCCCATACACAAAGAAATTAAAGTTCGGAAAAATTTCAGCAACAGTTTTTCCTGTTTTTTCTATCAGTTTTTCAAAATACACTTGCACCCAAGATGGAATTCCACTAATAACCGTCATGTTTTCTGACAAAGTTTCTTCAACTACTTTATCAACTTTGACATCCCAATCTTCAATACAATTCGTTTCCCAACTAGGCAACCTATTTTTTAATAAATAGTTAGGAACATAATGTGCTGCTATTCCACTTAATCGCCCAAATTTTACGCCGTTTTTATCTTCTAAAACGGGACTTCCTTGTAAGAAAATCATTTTTCCATCAACAAAACTAGCATCGTTTGTTTCTGTGATATAAAACAACAAAGCATTTCGAGCTGCTGTAATATGCGTAGGCATTGATTCTTTACTTATTGGAATGTATTTTGCGCCTGAAGTTGTTCCAGAAGTCTTCGCAAAATACAAAGGCTTTCCTTTCCATAAAACATTCTCTTCTCCAGCAACCACACGGTCTACATAGGTACGCAACCCTTCATAATCGTTAATCGGAACCCTTTTTTTAAAGTCTTCATAAGTATTGATTGACACAAAATCGTGATCTTTCCCAAAAGCCGTTTTACACCCTTCTGTAACCAAATATTGAAAAACTTTTTCCTGTGTTTTATGAGGAGTATTTGCCCATTTATATACTTGTTTACGAACAATTTTTGCAAATGGAATTGCTAATATTGATTTTATGCTCATGCTCTCTTTTTATTTACTGAAAATCTATATAATTAGTCGGATTAACAGGAAACCCATTATTCCATAGCTCAAAGTGTAAATGAGGACCGGTGGTTAGTTCTCCTGTAGACCCTACACTTGCAATTGCTTCTCCCGACTTTACAACATCTCCCTGTTGCTTTAATAAGGTTCCGTTATGCTTGTATACCGATATAAATTCGTTAGCGTGCTGTATGGTTAATACATACCCTGTTTCTGCTGTCCATTCTGCTAAAATAACCGTCCCATCAGCTACTGCTTTTACGGGGGTTCCTGTTTTTGCAACAATATCTATCGCATAATGTTTGTCATTAACGTCAAACGGCTGTGATATGCTTCCTGTTAGCGGTGAAAAGAATACGTTTTTCACTCTACTTGCTCCTCCATTATACAAAGGAAACAAATCTCTCCCTTGAATCTTCTCCCTAAACAATGAATCTTCTTTCGATGCTTGTAACTTACCCTCATCAAACGCTATAGTTTTCATTTCATTAGTTATTGAATCTACTTTTTCTGGCTCTATTTGTCCTGTTAAAACAGGTTTTAAAGCTTTCGTATACCTTTCAATAACAGAGAGCCTGTTTTTTAACGAATCTGCTTCGTATGTTAAGCGGGTCGCTTTCTTTTTTAGGGCTGTTGAAGAGTATCCTGGTATGTATTCTCGTATCCCCGTAAATGCAATTAACAAAGTGGTAAGTACTATAAGAAGAATAGAAAACACTCCTCCAAATACAAAAACGTTTAATCGTGATAATTTTAAAGAAAACCGTTCTTGAAACGTATCTTCATTTATAATTACTAAGCGATATTTATCAGTAAGTTTTTGTTTGAGCTTTCGCTTTTTTTTATTTTTTGCCACGTTTTATACTTGTTTGGATTTCAAATATACAACGAAAAAATGGCCTAACTATTTTTTATAAAAATTCATCTCATCTATATACTTCCAAACCTTATCAGACAAGAGAGGCTTACAGTTTTTTTCTTCCATTATAGCGTTGCGAACCATGGTTGAAGATATTTGTACAATAGGCGCTTCTACTCTGTGAATTTTCTTGTGATTTTTGAATTGATTTTCTACTACACCTTTTGAAACTCTTGGGTAAACATATACGTTATAATCTTCTAAAATAGCCTCATAATTCTTCCATTTATGCAAGCTTTTCAGATTGTCTTCTCCCATGATCAAACTAAACTTATAATTCGGAAACTTCTCTGAAATATGAGCCAATGTATTGATGGTATAATTGGGTTGAGGAAGTTTAAATTCAATATCAGAAGGTTGAATTTTCTCATACTCTTCAGTAGCTAAATACACCATTTCTAAACGGTGGTGATTCTCTAGCAATGTGCTTTTCTTTTTAAACGGATTATGAGGAGTAACCACCATCCAAATTTCATCTAAATCTGAGTTTTCAACTAAGTGATTGGCTATAATTAAATGCCCAATATGAATTGGATTAAAAGTACCGAAGTATAACCCGATGTTTTTCATATGAATAGATACTAGATATTTACCTTTCTTCTTACTCTGCTCCTTCTTTAGAAACTCCTAAAAAATCATCTACCAAACCCTCTGCTTCTTGGAGAGCTACTGATAAGTCGTAATTTTTAATGATTTTATCAAACTGAGGAGCTGTTGCTAATTCAATAGGCGCTTTTGCTACCCTTGCAGCAATTTTTTTATCACTCTCTTCTCCTCTGTTTTTTAATCTTTTTATAAGTTCATTGATGTCTGGTGGTTTCACAAATACAGCCAATGTTTGTTCTGGAAATTTTTCTTTAATTCTAAGTCCTCCTCTAACATCAATATCGAAAATTACGTGTTTTCCCTGTGCCCAAATTCGTTCAACTTCTGTTTTTAACGTTCCATAAAAGTTATTCATATAAACTTCTTCCCACTCTAAAAACTCGTCGTTTTTTATTTTCTTCTTAAACTCTTCAATAGAAATAAAATAGTAATCTACCCCATCTTCCTCATTACTTCTCGGTTCACGAGACGTTGCTGAAATTGAAAACTCAAGCTTAAACCGTTTTTGTGCCAATAAATGACGTACGATTGTGGTTTTACCTGAGCCTGATGGTGCTGAAAATACAAATAATTTTCCTTTAAACTCTTTCGACATGTTTATAAAACGTTTAAAATTTGTTCTTTTATTTTTTCTAACTCGTCTTTCATTTGGATGACTAATTTTTGCATTGGTGCAAAGTTAGCTTTCGACCCAGTAGTATTGATTTCTCTTCCAATTTCTTGCACGATAAATCCTAGCTTTTTACCGTTAGAATCTTCAGTTGCTAGTTGCTGTAAGAAATATTCTAAATGATTAGCTAAACGCACTTTTTCTTCGTTAATGTCTAGCTTTTCTAAATAGTAAATTAGCTCTTGCTCAAAACGATTTTCATCAACCTCAACTTTTAAATCAGTTAATGCTTTCTGCAAACGTTCTTTAACGTGCTCAATTCTATCACCGTCTAACTTTTTAACTTCTTCTAAAGCTGATTGAATATTGAATATTCTTGTTTTGAAATCTTCTTCTAACGATTTTGCTTCGTCTACCCTATATTGAATAATTTCTTTTAACGCTTCATCTATATGAGCATTTATTTGCTTCCATTCTTCTTCATCTAACTCTTCACGCTCAGTTTTTAATGCGTCTGGCATTCTAACTGCCATTTTCATTAACTCAACATCATCAGAAGTTCCTACTTGGGTTACATTTCTTAATTGCTGCATATAGTCTCGTACTACCCCAGTATTTACCGTAGTGGAAGTTTCATCTGCAGTCATTTCTACGTAAATAGAAAAATCTACTTTACCGCGCACTAAATTACTTGCTAATTTTTTTCTAACACTCAACTCCTTTTCTCTGTAGTATGAAGGAATTCTGGTATTTAAATCTAAATTTTTACTATTTAAAGATTTAATTTCGATTGTTACTTTTTTAGAGGGTAAATGAAGTACGGATTTACCGTAACCCGTCATTGACTGTATCATAACTTCGGTTTAATAATCCGCAAAGATACGTTTATTTATTGGGAGTTTCAGCTGGGCGTTTAGTAACCAAGAACACCCCTAAAAAAATTAATAATGCTGCGCCTATTTTAACTATATCTAAATGATCACTTCCTACAATCAATGCATAAATTGCTGCCACAACAGGTTGCAAATACATAAACACGCTTACTGTGGTTGGTTTCAGTTTTGATAGTGCAAATAAATTAAACAAGTAAGTTATACAAGTAGTAAACAACACCACAAAACCTGCCTTTAATAAAATTAAAACTGGCATTGTTTGCCACTGCACTTCTAACAATTCAACGAACCCAAAAGGAAGCACCATTATCAATCCAAAAAGGTATAACCACTTCACGAAAACAATCGGATTGTATTTTGCTATAAGCTTTTTTACCACCACCAAATACATACCGTAGGATGCTGCATTAACAAACACTAAAAAGTTTCCTAATACCATGTTTGTTGCACCTTCTTTGAGTGGAGTTCCGTAAGCTATTAAAATTATTGCCCCGATCATCCCAATAATCACTCCTACAATTTTCCTTAAGACTAGTTGCTCTTTTAAAAGAATACTCGCAAAAATTAACACTAAAATAGGAGTAGTGACCATCATAACTGAGGCATTGATTGGTGTAGTATAGCTCAACCCTTTAAAAAAAGTAAGCATATTAAAAGCAATTCCAAAAAAGGCCGCCATTGCTACTCGTTTGTAATCTGCTTTCTCAATCGATGCTCCTTTGACAAAAAGTCCTAATAGCCAAAAAATCACAGTAGCCCCTCCAACACGAAGTAATATAAAACCAAAGGGTTGAATATATCCTTGCATTACTTCTTTCGCAATCGTAAAGGTAATTCCGTAAATAAGTGTCGCGATAGATGCTGCCGTTAATGCTAACGCTCTTTGGTTCATTTTTAGTGGTTTTAAAAACAAGTGCAAAGATGATGATAATATTCTTCTTTTCTATTACTTTTTTACCCTGTACTAATCTTAACATATCTCTTTATACGAACCAAAAAAGCACTGCTAATGCAGTGCTTTTTCTTTGGTTGATTAACTTTTGATTAGTCCACTAAAGGTGGTATTCTTAATACTTGTCCTGGATAAATTTTATCAGGATGTGTTAACATTGGCTTGTTAGCTTCAAAAATTACTGGATATTTCATAGCATCTCCATAAAACTCTTTTGCAATTTTGCTTAACGAGTCTCCGCTTACTACTGTATGGAACTGAGCCATTGCTGCCTCTTCGATAACCTCAACTTCTTTAACGGTCATATTGTCTTCTACAGAAGCAATTCCTTCTGTATTACCAACTACTAAAACTACTTTTTCTTTAGTAGCTAAATCTGCCGCCTCTCCTGTTACTGTAGCTTTATCATCGTCTACACTGACCGCTAAGTTTTCAACGGAAAGCTCTAGTTTATTTACTGCATCTACCAATTTTGCAGCTTTTTCTGTTGCTTCTTCTTCAGTTGTTTTTCCGATACCAAAAACTTTTGCTCCGGCATTTTTAATAAATGAAAAAATTCCCATTCTCTTTTTTGATTTTTTGTTAATATTCTTTTTTCTGTCTGACTAAGATACAATTTTTATACCAAAATTCGTATTCTAAAAGAATTTAAAAAAGATCTTTTGAAACTAAAAAGCACCCAAGTATGGGTGCTTAATCTATCTTTATCGGACTATTCCTTACTTTTTATCAAAAGAATTCCAACCCTGCGCTTTTAATTCAATCTCTTGGTTGGCACGGGTTACCAAGTTCATCCCCTCATTTTCTTCTGTAATATGACCTATAACTGTTAAATTAGGATTTCCTTTTATTTTATCATAATCATCAATAGAAACTGTAAATAATAGTTCATAATCTTCTCCTCCACTTAAAGCTATCATGGTACTATCCATAGCAAACTCCTCAGAAGTAGAAATTACCTGAGGATCTAATGGTAACTTATCCTCGTATATTTTACATCCTGCTTTGCTTTGCGTACAAATATGCATAATTTCAGAAGACAACCCATCAGAAATATCAATCATTGAAGTTGGCTTCACCTCTAACTCCTCTAATAACTTAGGAACATCTTTACGTGCCTCAGGTTTTAGTTGACGCTCGATTATGTAAGCATACTTATCTAAATCTGGTTGGTTTTGAGGATTTACTTGAAACACTTGCTTTTCACGCTCTAACACTTGCAACCCTAAATAGGCACCGCCTAAATCGCCAGAAACTACTATTAAATCGGTGGGTTTAGCCCCATTTCTGTACACAACATCTTCTTTATTAGCAGTACCAATAGCTGTAACAGAAATTAATATTCCTTTTGTTGAAGAGGTCGTATCTCCTCCTACTAAATCTACTTTATATGTATCACATGCAAGCTGTATTCCTGCATATAATTCTTCAATCGCCTCAAGAGGAAAACGGTTAGACACAGCAATAGATACAGTAATTTGTTCCGCATTAGCATTCATAGCATACACATCCGATAAATTAACCATTACCGCTTTGTATCCTAAATGCTTCAAAGGCATGTAACTCAAGTCAAAATGCACTCCTTCTACCAGCAAATCAGTAGTAATTACAGTTTCTTTACCCGCTGTGCTAATTACAGCAGCATCATCTCCAACTCCCTTAACTGTTGACGAATGATACATTTTAAAATGCTTTGTTAAATGGTGTATTAACCCAAACTCTCCAAGCTCAGCTAACGAAGTTCTTTCTTGATTTTTATCTTCTAACATGCTGCAAAGATAACGACTAACGAACAAAAAGAAGTATATTGCATAAGGTAATCTACACAAAATAAAAATAGGGTTTTGTTGTTTTTGTATGTTATATAAGTAGTTAATTACCTAATTTAGTGATTTTAAACCCCGATTTATGAAAAACCTTAAGATTCTATTTATTTTAGTTGGGATGTTCATTTTAACTTCCTGTTCTTCCTCTTCTAATGAACCCCCTATAAAGACCAACAAAACCACGTGTTCTAATGGTAAAGCAGGAATGTACCCTTGTAATAATTATGATTTATTATTAAACATCCCTTTAAGCACATTTGATGCTGTTAGTGGAAGCGATTGTTGGGGTTGGACAGACGCGACAACTAATAAGGAATACGCTATTATGTGCGTAGATAATGGAACTACCTTTGTAGACATTACCGATACAGAAAATCCTATTTACTTAGGCAAACTTCCTACTGCAACCGTAAGTAAAGATTGGTGGGATGTAAAAGTATACAACAACCATGCTTTTATTGTTAGTGAGGCAACAAACCATGGTATGCAAGTATTTGACTTAACAAAACTTAGAAATGTGACAAACCCTCCAATAATCTTTACAGCTGATAAACACTTTACTGATTTTGGTAGCGCACACAACATTGTTATTAATGAAAGCTCAGGATATGCCTACCCAGTAGGCACCAATAGGTCTGGAGTTTATAAAGGAGGTCCCTTATTCATCAATATACAAACCCCTCTAAACCCTCTAAGTGAAGGCGGATGGGGAATGGATAACTATAGTCATGATGCACAAGTAGTTACCTACAACGGTCCGGATACAGACTACACTGGTAAAGAAATATTAATAGGTAGTAATGAAAATGAAGTTGTAATTGTAGATATTACCGACAAAGCCAACCCTGTAACCATTTCTAAAATTTCGTATACAAACGTGGGGTACACTCATCAAGGTTGGTTTACTGAAAATCAGAAATATTTTATTTTAGGAGATGAGTTAGACGAACAAAATTTTGGCAATAACACAAGAACAATTGTTTTTGACTTTTCTGATTTAGACAACCCAAAACAACATTTTATCTACACAGGCCCTACCGAAGCTATTGATCATAATGGGTATGTTAAAGGAAGTACTTTTTATTTAGCAAACTATAACGCTGGCGTACGTTTTATTGATATTTCAAACATTGAAAGTAAAACCATTACTGAAACAGGTTTTTTTGACACACACCCAGAAAACGACCAGGCAGATTTTAACGGTGTTTGGAGTGTATATCCATATTTGAAAAGTGGAAAAATTGTTGTAAGCGACATTAACAGAGGGTTATTTATTCTTAAAAAACAATAAATGCTCAAAACACTTTCATTATTGTTTTTCTCGCTTCTTCTATACAACTGCGGTAAAGATGAAGGCATACAATTTGACTCCTCTTCTAAGACTCCTGAAGTTGCCTTAATTAAAACTTTTGGCGGCTCGGTAAACGAAAGAGGTAACAGTGTGGTAAATACTTCCGATGGAGGGTATATTGTGGCTGGTTATACTCAAAGTATTGATGGAGATATAGAAACCACTAGTAACACAATTCAATACGATTTTTGGGTCTTAAAGTTTGATGCAAACGACCATCTTATATGGCAAAAAACCTATGGGGGGTCAAAAGACGATAAAGCGCGTAAAATTATCAAGACAAGCGATAATGGCTTTGCTATTGTGGGCCATGGAAAAAGCGCTGATGGAGACTTAGGAACGAATGAAGGGTTTGATGACGTTTGGATATTAAAACTAGATAGCAATGGTACGGTACTTTGGAAAACAACTACTGGTTTCTCTGGAGCTGATCAGGGATTTTCAATAATCCAAACTTCTGATGGAGGCTATTTTGTTGGAAGTATTCTAGATGTTACTGCGTCTGGAGGTCTAGGCAACTCAAAACAAGCTTCAAAGCATGCGGGTGGTGACTATTGGGGTATCAAACTCAATACTAACGGAACTATTGAATGGAGAAAATACTTTGGAGGAACAAATACCGATACTTGTTACGACATAGCTGAAGCTACTGACGGCTATTTATTAATTGGTTCTTCTGACAGCAATGATGTAGACATCAAAAATAACAAAGGCTCTTACGATTTTTGGATTGTTAAGACTGACAAAAGCGGAAATTTACTTTGGGAAAAATCTTTTGGTGGTACAGAAATTGATGAAGCTAGAGCAATAACTAAAACCAATGATGGAAATTTCATTATTGTAGGAGATACACGTAGCTCTAATCAGGATATTTCTCACAATAATGGTGGTGCCGATTTATGGGCTCTAAAAATAACGAGTCAAGGAGAATTGCTTTGGCAAAAAAATTATGGAGGTTCTAGCTTTGACGTTGGTCGATCAATTAAAAAAACAGTAAACGGAAATTTTTTAATCTCCGGTAGCTCAAGAAGTGCAGACAACAGCTTTACCAATAAAGGGCAAAATGACGCATTGATTATGAAAATTGATACAGACGGAAATCTCTTATGGCAAAAAACAGTAGGAGGTACAGAAATAGATTTTTGTTACGATGCGGTTGAATTATCAAATGGGAGTATTATTGCCGTAGGTGAAAGTAGCAGTAATAATCAAGACATAACAACTAACAAAGGTTTTTCAGACCTATTAATTATCAAACTAAAATAATAAATGAAATATTTTTTAACTTTCTTTCTTAGTGCATTACTTTTTTCTTGTAGCTCAGATAATGACGAACCTATTAAAGACGTTTCGGTGAAGCTAAAATTTAGTCAAAACTGGGATGGTACTTCAATTGAGAAGTCTGATTTAGAGAACACCGAGTTCACCAACAAAACAGGAAGTAAACTTTCTATAAGCAGACTACGCTATTTAATCTCACGTATTAGTCTTGTTAATGGATCAGGAGACACAACAAAATTTGATAGTTATAAATTAATAGATGTGAGTAAACCAGACAGTTTAACCTATGCTCTTTCTAAAAAAGTATCAGAAGGAAGCTATAAACTACTTTTTACTTTCGGTTTTAATAATAGTGATAACCAAAGCGGAGTATATCCAGACCTAAACTCTGCTGATTGGAATGTACCCGATATGATGGGTGGAGGGTACCACTACATGCAACTAGACGGTAAGTACAAAGACACACTAGGAGTTGAAAACCCTTACAATTTCCATGCGGTAAGAGCTTACAATAAGGAAAAAGATTCTATTCTAGATACTTCTTTTGGAATTCAAACTGGCTCTATCCTCTTAAAAAACAACGCTACAATAGAAATTAAAATGAATGTAGCGGGATGGTTTAAAACCCCTAACGACTGGGATTTAAACGAAAAAAGCGTTGATTTAATGATGGATTTTGAAGCTCAGAAAGATATTTCTGAAAATGGAAAAAGCGGGGTATTTAGCTTAGGTACTATTTCTCAATAAAAATAACATGACACAAAAAAGTATCTATTTTTCTTTACTACTCTCCCTGTTAATCAGTTGTGCTTCAAAAGGAGAAGAAGAGAATGTATACACCCCTATTCCCACTAGTTTAGAAATTCCAGAGCTATTTCAACAAAAATTAATTGCTCCTGTTATTCCTACTAACAATCCTTTAACAGAAGAAGGAATATTCTTAGGTAAAAAATTGTTTTTCGACCCTATTTTATCAAAAGACAATACACAGTCTTGTGCCAGTTGCCACGACCCAAAAAACGCTTTTACCGACGACACTCGCTTTAGCGAAGGTATCGACGGTAAATTTGGAAC
This sequence comes from Tenacibaculum sp., assembly GCF_048269885.1. Classification (NCBI taxonomy): domain Bacteria; kingdom Pseudomonadati; phylum Bacteroidota; class Flavobacteriia; order Flavobacteriales; family Flavobacteriaceae; genus Tenacibaculum; species Tenacibaculum sp. The sequence goes on from NZ_JBLWTZ010000014.1 coordinate 37,380, forward strand.
ACGAAACTCAATGCCATTATTTAATTTAGCTTGGAACTTTGACGAACGTTTTATGTGGGATGGAAAAGAACTCAGTATTGAACGTCAAGCATTTTCCCCAGTTCGCAATCCAATTGAAATGCATAGTGATTGGAAAAATGTAGCTAGAAAACTACAAGAACACGCTGAATATCCTACGCTTTTTCAACAAGCTTTCGGCATATCGAAAATAGACTCTACCTTAGTTACCAAAGCAATTGCCCAGTTTGAAAGAACTCTAATTTCAGGAAACTCAAAGTTTGACCAATATCTTTTAGGCAAAATCGAATTAACTCCTGAAGAACAAAACGGATTTAATGTGTTTATGGATGAAACTAGAGGAGATTGTTTTCACTGTCATGGAAGTGACAACAACCCTTTATGGACAGACAATAAATTCCATAACAATGGTTTAGATGAAACTTTTACCGACTTAGGTTTAGGCGCTGTTACTGGTGACCCTAACGATAATGGAAAGTTCAGGAGTCCATCCTTACGAAACTTAAAATTTACCGCACCTTACATGCATGACGGGCGATTTACTACTTTAGAAGAAGTAATTAATCATTATTCTGAAGGATTAAAACTGTCTGCTACTATCGACCCTTTGATGAAAAAAGCGAATCAGGGAGGGGTACAACTCTCAAACAAAGACAAAGCAGATTTAAAAGCTTTTTTGTTAAGTCTTTCTGATGCTAATTTTGTAAACAATCCTAAATTCCAACAATAATCCCCTAACAATCAGCAAATAGTTTTAAGCTATAAACAATTTTTATCGCTTAATAACTATATTCATTTCAAAAAATGATATAAATCATATTTTGTCATTATCTTTGCAGTCACTTAGATTTAATCTATTTAAACGATGATAAAAGTTTCAGACACAGCAAAAAAGAAAGTCATTGAACTAATGACCGATGACGGATTTGATACGACAACCGACTTTGTTCGTGTTGGGGTGAAAAGTGGCGGTTGTTCAGGATTATCATACGACTTAACTTTTGACAAAACCCAACAAGAAAACGATAAGGTTTTTGAAGATAACGATGTAAAAATTGTTGTTGACAAAAAGAGTTTTTTATACCTAGTTGGAACAACTTTAGAATATTCTGGAGGTTTAAACGGTAAAGGATTCGTTTTTAACAATCCTAATGCTAACAGAACTTGTGGTTGCGGAGAGAGCTTCTCTCTATAAGCCTATACATCACAAAAAGAATACAAAAAAACTGATGAGTAAATACACCGAGGACGATTTAAGAGAAGAATTAAAAACCAAAGAGTACGAATATGGTTTTTATACTGATATTGAAAGTGAAAAGTTTCCTAATGGGATAAACGAAGACATCGTTCGTGCCATTTCTAAAAAGAAAAACGAGCCAGAGTGGATGACGCAATGGCGTTTAGAAGCTTTTAGAATTTGGGAACAAATGGAAGAACCAGAGTGGGCCAATGTTACCTATAAAAAACCGAGTTTTCAAGATATTTCTTACTATTCAGCACCTAAAAAAAAGCCTACATTAAACAGCTTAGATGAGGTAGACCCTGATTTACTAGCGACGTTTGAAAAATTAGGAATTTCTTTGGAAGAACAAAAAAAATTGGCAAATGTAGCAGTTGATATTGTAATGGATTCTGTTTCTGTAGCTACTACTTTTAAAGAAACCTTAGCTGAAAAAGGAATTATTTTTATGCCTATTTCTGAAGCAATTCAAGAGCACCCAGAATTAGTAAAAAAATATATAGGTTCGGTTGTACCACCAACTGATAACTTTTATGCTGCATTAAACTCAGCTGTATTCTCTGACGGGTCTTTCTGTTACATTCCAAAAGGAGTTCGTTGCCCTATGGAATTGTCTACTTACTTCCGTATCAATGAAGGAGGGACAGGACAGTTTGAACGTACTTTGGTTGTTGCCGACGAAAGCAGTTATGTTTCTTATTTAGAAGGCTGTACTGCACCACAACGTGACGAGAACCAATTGCACGCTGCAGTTGTTGAGCTAATTGCTTTGGACGATGCTGAAATAAAATACTCAACCGTTCAAAACTGGTTCCCTGGTGACTCAGAAGGTAAAGGAGGGGTTTTTAATTTTGTAACCAAAAGAGGTTTGTGTGAAACCAATGCTAAAATTTCTTGGACACAAGTTGAAACAGGATCTGCAATTACATGGAAATATCCTAGCTGTGTGCTTAAAGGAAATAATTCAGTAGGTGAATTCTATTCGATCGCTGTAACTAACAATCATCAACAAGCTGATACAGGTACTAAGATGATTCACTTAGGAAAGAATACTAAGTCAACTATTATTTCTAAAGGAATTTCAGCAGGGAAATCACAAAATAGTTACCGTGGTTTAGTTCAGGTAAATTCTAGAGCAGAAAATGCACGTAACTTCTCTCAATGTGATTCTTTATTAATGGGTAATGAGTGTGGTGCACATACTTTCCCTTATATAGAAGCTAAAAATAAATCAGCTCAAATAGAGCACGAAGCTACAACGAGTAAAATTGGTGAAGATCAATTATTTTATTGCAATCAACGTGGTATTGATACAGAAAAAGCCATTGCATTAATTGTAAACGGATTTAGCAAAGAAGTCTTAAATAAGTTACCAATGGAATTTGCTGTAGAAGCTCAAAAACTACTAGAGATTAGTTTAGAAGGGAGCGTAGGTTAACCTAAAAAGCAATACAATGAAAAAAATACTTTTATTAGCACTTGTATCTATTGTTGCATTTAGTTGTAAAAATGCTGAAAAGAAACAAACGACAAAAAAAACAGTTGAGAAACCTCAAGTAAACCTTCATGTGTTAGATGGAGGTTCTATTTTAGTTAACAAACTTGAAGTTTTTTCTCAAGACACTACATACACAGGACAGTCTAAACAATTTTCAGATGCTTTTTATGTAATTTCTCACCCTAAAGGAAATTTAATGTGGGATGCTGGTTTACCTGAAGCTTTGATTACTGATGAGCCTTTTACAGAACCTTCTGGTACTTTTACGTTACAACGCAAAGACTCATTAAAAAACCAGTTAAAATCTATAGGATTAACTATTAACGATTTTAAATACATTGCGCTATCTCATCCTCATTTCGACCATACCGGTCATGCTAACTACTTTAAAAATGCAACATGGTTAGTACAAGAAAATGAATATGATTTTATAACGAATGATTCTGCAAAAGTTAAAGACCCGAACACTTACAATGCTATCAAAGAATTAAAAAATGTAGAAAAAATTAATGGTGACTATGATGTTTTTGGAGATGGAACAGTAGTCATCAAGTACATGCCAGGTCATACCATAGGGCACCAAGCTTTATATATTGAAGCAGGCTTAGAAAAACCAATTTTATTAACAGGTGATTTATATCACTTCGAAAAAAATAGAGAAACCAAAGGGGTTCCTTCTTTCAATTACAATGTTGAGCAAACTTTAGAAAGCATGAAGAAGTTTGAAGCTTTTGCTAAAGAAAAGAACGCTGAGGTGATTATACAACACTCACCAAAAGATTTCAAAAAATTACAAAATCTATTAAAAAAGTAACCATACAGTAATGTTAAAAATAGAAAACTTACACGCACAGGTAGAAGGTAAAGACATTCTTAAAGGAATTAACTTAGAAGTAAAAGCAGGAGAGGTTCATGCAATTATGGGTCCAAACGGTGCAGGTAAAAGTACCTTATCATCTGTAATTGCTGGTAATGAAACTTACGAAGTAACTTCTGGTTCTATCGAATTAGAAGGTGAAGATATTAACGAATTAGCTCCAGAAGAAAGAGCGCATGCTGGTGTATTCTTATCGTTTCAATACCCTGTAGAAATACCTGGTGTTACTGTTACAAACTTTATTAAAACAGCCATTAACGAATCTCGTAAAGCGCAAGGTTTAGAAGAAATGCCTGCAAAAGACATGCTTAAGAAGATTCGTGAAAAATCAGAATTACTAGAAATCGATCGCAAGTTCTTATCTCGTTCCTTAAATGAAGGATTTTCTGGAGGAGAAAAAAAGCGTAATGAGATTTTTCAAATGGCGATGTTAGAACCTAAATTAGCTATTTTAGATGAAACTGATTCTGGTTTAGATATCGATGCATTACGTATTGTAGCGAATGGAGTTAACAAATTAAAATCTAAAGATAACGCTGTAGTCGTTATTACCCACTACCAACGTTTATTAGATTATATCGTTCCAGATTATGTACACGTTTTACACGATGGAAAAATCGTTAAAACAGGAGACGCTTCTCTTGCTTTAGAGCTTGAAGAAAAAGGATACGATTGGATTAAAGAAGAGGTAAATAGTTAGAAAAGTTGAAAAGTAAAAAGTGAAAAGTTGCCCGTAAAACAAGCAACCTTTCAGCTTTATAAACTTTTATGCTTTATAAACTTTACAACTAAAAACAATGGAGTTGAGAGAAAAAATATTATCATCATACGTAGCTTTTGAAGACAGTGTAAACATCAATTCAGATTTACATGAAATAAGAACAAAAGCACTACAAAACTTTGAAAAACTAGGTTTTCCTACTAAAAAACTTGAAGCGTGGAAATACACTTCTTTAAATTCAATTTTAAAAGAAGATTATAGTATTTTTCCTGATAGAGAGGCTTCTGTAGAGTTAGCTGATGTAAAAAAATATTTCATTCACGAAATAGATAGTTATAAAATAGTTTTTGTAGATGGAAAATACAGCTCTTTTTTATCAACTACTACTCATGATGGAAAAGATATTTGTTTATTATCTGCTGCTTTTTCAAAAGAAAAATACAAACCTATTGTTGAAAAATATTTTAACAAAATAGCAAAACAAGACAATTTAACATCTTTAAATACTGCTTTTGCTACTGAAGGTGCGTTTATTCATATTCCAAAAAATATAGAGGTTGAAAAACCTATTCAGATAATTAACTTTACCACTGGTAAAGAACATGCAACCATGCTACAACCACGTAACTTAATTGTGGTTGAACAAAATGCGCATGTTCAAATTATAGAGCGCCACCAAAACCTGAATAACAATGCTGTATTAACCAATGCTGTAACTGAAATTTATACAGATACACATGCTACTGTAGATTATTACAAGATTCAAAATGACAATAATGATGCTTCTTTAGTTGACAATACATACATTGAGCAACAAAAAGAAAGTACCTGCTCTGTACATACATTTTCTTTCGGTGGAAACATTACTCGAAATAACTTAAATTTTTATCAAAAAGGAGAACATATTAACTCTATCTTAAAAGGAATTACTATTGTTGAAGGGAAACAACATGTTGACCACCATACTTTAGTAAACCATATAGAACCAAACTGTGAAAGTCATCAAGACTACAAAGGTATTTATGCCGATCGTTCTACTGGAGTATTTAACGGTAAAGTTATTGTTGAAAAAGAAGCTCAAAAAACCAATGCTTACCAGCAGAACAACAATGTTTTAATTAGTGATAAAGCAACCATTAATGCAAAACCTCAATTAGAAATCTTTGCTGACGACGTAAAATGCTCTCATGGTTGTACTATCGGTCAATTAGACGATCAAGCATTGTTTTATATGCAACAAAGAGGTATTCCTAAAAAAGAAGCTAAAGCGCTGTTAATGTACGCCTTTGCCAATACCGTTTTAGAAAGTGTTAAAATACCAGAGGTTAAAAAAAGAATTACCAAGTTAATTGCTAATAAACTAGGCGTTAACATTGGTTTTGAATTATAAAACAAACAAAAGGCATTATGTTTCATAATGCCTTTTTAATTCTTTTACGCTATGAAATCTAAGTTTTTAAAGAACTTGTCGAGACCTTACCCTTATTTATTTCATACCAAAAGAAACCTTATCATTGCTTTTATTTTAAGCATCGTTACATTCTTACTTAATTATTACGTTACTCAAAACACACTTCCAAATAATTTGTCTGCCTGTCTAACAGCCAGCATCGTTACATTTTTAAGTATCTTATTTTTTACTGAATTGGTACCCATCGTTTTTTTTACTGCTGAAATTAAAGAAAACTGGAACACTGTAAGAGAATTTTTCTTTACACTCGGTATCCTTATTTCTATAGCGCTTTTTCAAAATAGCTTTTTATACCCTTTTAAAAGCCATATGGATAGTAGTTTTTTTTTAAGTTTAATAAACACCTTTTCCTATGTTATATTAGTAGGTACCCTACCTGTACTTATTATTATATGGATTAATTATGTTATTATCTTAAAAGAAAATTTAAGAAGTATTAAAGCATATAACAAAGAGTTAGAAAAGGAATTAAAACAGAAAGACAAAGAAGTTGTTTTATCGATAAAAACGAATAATGTAAACGAAACATTAATTCTTGATCTTACTACTTTTCTATTTGCTAAATCTGAAGGAAATTATGTAGATATTTACACAAAAAATCTTAATTCGGTAGATATTAAACCTTATAGAATATCAATTCAAAAACTGCTTAATGATTTATCTGATTATTCCTTTATTTTAAGTACACATCGTTCATATATAATCAATATTAAAAATATAAGAAGAACCTCTGGAAACGCAAGAAACTATAAAATTTCATTTCCTGATATTTCTCATGAGGTTCCAGTATCTAGAAGTAAGTTTAAATTATTTAAAGAGGAGTTTGACAAGTACTATAAATAGATATGTTTTTATAACATATACCCTACTCCCATTCCAAAAAACAATCTTGAATCAAGATCCCCTGGTCTAAACCTTCCACTATCAGTAATTCCTTTTAACGAACTCCAAATATCAAAAGTTACTGTTACTCTATTAAAAGTATAGCCTAAAGAGTTTATCATGCCATAATTAAAATAAGAATATGAATTCTTATAGTTCTCATATACGTCTAAATGATCTATATATAAACTCCCTTTAGACTTTAAATTCGTGTATCCTAAGAAGGGTTGAACCGACATATAAAACCTCCTTTTATGAAATGGATAAAAACTAACATCAAACAAACCAACAACAGATAAATCTCTTGTATAACCATCAACATGATCTGTGAACATGTTTTCGCCTTCATTTATAAAACTGTTTTGATACGCTGCTCCAGCCATTACAGTTATTTTTTTACTTTCTAATAACTTCCTTTTTGTTTTAAAAACTAGGCCATAATGTTCTCCAAAACTCGCATTGAGTATATCAGTGGTATACCCCAACTCCAATTTCCATTTTTTAGTAGTATTAAATTCTTGAGCGTTCATTATAAAACAACTCAACAATAATGTGTATAAGATATTCTTCATTGTGTCCTTATTCAATAATTTGTAATCCTTTTTTAAACCCTTGTATTGGGCTATTTCTGTGTGAAGTGTTTTCAAGTCTTTCATAACTAAAATCAAAATCACTATAATTTCTTAGCTCTAGTTGCTTGGTTAAAGCATCAAAAGATGCATTCATACCAACTCCTTCTAAGTCTCCCATAGACATATAAATACTTTTCCCTTCCAGTAAATCCAACTCCTTAGCAGCTGCTTCCAAATCGAAAATAAAAGAGTTATACCACATTAAATTGGGACTTACTGCTATTGCATTATCAAAAGGGTTTTCTTGCTCTTTTTGCATCATTACATATAAAGCAAAATAGCCCCCTAAAGAATGTCCATAAATTGTTTTTGTCAAGCTATTTATTTGGTAATCTTCGGCAATCGTAGGTAATAACTCTGAGTTTAAAAAATCAATAAATTTCTTTGCTCCTCCAGAATCTCCATCAAAATCCCTGTCATACGGATAAGAATAATCTATCCCTCTTTTATTATCACCAGTATAACCTATGCTCACGACTATGGTATGCTCTTTGTTTTTGGAGCGTAGTATTTGCATACACTCATTGTAATAATCGTCTCCATCTAATAAATAAACTACATGATAATCTCTAGCTACGTCAATTTCTTCAAGGCTTCCTATTTTAACATTGTATTTAAAATTTGTGGCGTTTGATGTTACTGTAAATTTTTGCTGTTTAATCCTTGCAGGTAGATCTTCTTCAATACAACTAGCAAAGAAAAAGAGGGTAAAACTTAAGAATAAAAAGGTTTTTTTTTGGTACAAATACATAATCATTTTTGATGTTTTTATTTATTAATCTGTATCAAAAATATCTCACTTACATCCTCTTATGTAATGTGAAAACTCTTATGGTATGAAATGTTCTTTATTTGTGATAAAACGACATTCTTAATTATATAAAAGCCTCCGAAAGCTATTCATATAGCTTTATAAATTATTTTTTTTATCTTTATAAGAAACCTTCTATTATGAATAACTCACTAAAAACAGTTGCTTTAATTTCAGGAATAGTAATTTTAGCGTATGGAGTGTACACTCTTTTTAAACCAGAAACTCAAATTTCTATTGGCGATGTAGATCTAGTAGAAGCTCAAGATAATACCAACTCATACATTACCATTGCTGTTGGAGTTGTTGTTATCGCCTTAAGTTCGTTGATGGGTAAAAAATAAAATTACTTTTTTCAATTTATAAACCGCCTTTCACAGGTGGTTTTTTCTTATCTAAAATTTTATGTAATGAATCAAAATTAGCTACGTCAAAAGTACCGTAAACTAATTTATTTACTTAAAATTTAAAAAATGCGAAAAACAATTATCCTCTCTTTTACCTGTTTACTACTTTTCGTTAGTATACAGTCACAAGCACAAACAGATGTATACAATGCTCTTTTAAAAACCTATGTGAGTCCGGAAGGCGATGTAGATTATAAAGGCTTGAGAAAAAATCGCGCTTTGTTAGATATATATATCAAACATTTAGAAAACACCATCCCTAGTGATAAATGGTCTTCAAACAAAGCCAAAGCCTTTTGGATAAACGCTTACAATACATATACTATTAAGTTAATATTAGATAGCTATCCTTTAAAGAAAATTACCGATATAAAACGCAAAGGTAGAAATGCATGGAAAATTCCGTTTGCAACTGTTGGAAAAAAAATGTACTCTTTAGATTATATTGAGCATAAAATACTTAGAAGATGGTATGACGATCCAAGAATTCATGTTGCTTTGAATGCTGCTTCTAAATCGGGGCCAAGATTTGTAAACTTTGCATTTACAAAAGATAACATAGAAAAAGAATTGGAAAATTTAATGAAAGATTTTATCAATGACCCTACAAAAAACAACATAACATTAACGAGTGTTAAAGTTTCAAAAATATTTCAATGGTATCAAGAAGATTTTACTTCTCGCAATACTTTGATAGATTATGTAAACAAGTACTCAAACATTAAAGCCAATGACAATGCTGAAGTTATGTATTTAGAGTACGATTGGAGTTTGAATGGTAAGTAACGACTTTCTTTGTGCAGTATTGTATGAGTAACGGGGAACACAATGAGTTTTTCCGTTACTTATTTTACTTATTACACATGTTGATCTATTAAAATTGTATTTCCATCAGGATCAAAGAAAACAATACTTGCCGGGCCTTCAGTATCTTTATCTGCCTCTCTTTTTAACTTAATATGATTCTCTTTTAACTCTTTTTGAATAGCTCTAACATCGTCAAAATCATCTAATATGTTAGCCTCTTCATCCCAGCCTGGATTAAATGTGAGCATATTATTTTCAAACATTCCTTGAAACAAGCCAATTAACGAATTTCCGTTTTTCATAATCAAATAATTCTTCTCCAGTGCACCTGCAAAACAGTAAACCCAAGCATTTCGTAAAAGTCTTTGGATTTATCAATATCCTTTACAGCTAAGCTAATTGAAAAAGCCCCTAATTTCATCATCTTATATTTTTAATTTCTGTCTTCAAACGGTATAATGATTCCTTTTTCTACGTAATTTTTAAGTCCATTTAATAGCAACGCCCAACAATAAGAAGAATGCTTAAAGTGATTGCTTTGTTCGGCCCACCCTTTATGAAAAAAATGTACCCATGTGATTCCATCATCCTTTTCAAACAAATCAAAACCAAAAGTGGTTGGATTCCAATCTTCATCCGACTTTGTCATTTTTATATAAAAAGAGGTGTTTTTTTCGCACTTAATTACTTCTCCATACCAATTGTATGGTTCTCCAAAGAAAAAATTGTACTCTGCACCCAACTTGGGAACACCACTACATTTTAGCGGCCACCAGTGTACCAAATCATCCGGATTAGTTATCGCCTTATAAACTTTGTTAGATAACTCATTTATAGGAAAGTTATGGTAAACGGTAAATCCTTCTTCAGTAACTTTCATAATACCCTAATTTTATAGTTATTAAAGTTACTAAAAAAACAAACAAAAACCCTATACAAAATGTACAGGGCTTAATTTTTATAATAAATTCAATACACTAAAACTTTCCATTTGTATGAGCCATTTGTTCTGGAACTTCCTGTATAACATCCCAATGTTCAACAATTTTGTCATTTTTTAATCTAAATAAGTCGTAAAAGGCTTGCCTTTTTCCATGCCAGGATCCTTCACTCACGGTAAGAACAAAATTACCTTCCCCAAACACCTTATGTAGTTTTTGATATTGAAACATATTATTTTGAGAAACCAAATAACTAATTGCCTCATTTAACCCCTCTAAACCATCTTTTATCATCGGGTTGTGTTGAAAATACTCGGCTGTACTAACATAATCCGTAACCTTCTCTGGAGCTTTCCCAAATAAAATATCATTGACAAAATTCGTTACAATCTTCTTATTTGAATTGGTCTTCTCCAAATCAGTAATCTCTGTAACCCCATCTACTTGTGAACGACCACTAGCCGTTATATCAACTTTTGGAGTAAGGTTATCCCAATGTTCAGCAACTTTACCATCTTCTATTCTCCACACATCAAAAGCTACAACTTCTTTTGCTCCAAAAGCATCTGCATTATGATACGAATTGTGAAAAATAACATACTCTCCATCTTGTAACAACCTATGATTGGTATATCTTGTATTCGCTTCTTTTAAAACAGGGAGAAACCCTAATACTGGTTCAATACCAGTAGGTACCTGTGGGTTGTGTTGAATATAATTGGCTGCGAAGTATGTTTTTACTCCCTCTTCATTGTAATCTGTAAAAAAAGCATCTTGTGCTTTTTGTGCTATAGTTTTTAAATTTTCCATGTTAGTATCTGTTTTAATTTGACCTTGTAGTGTTGAAATACAACTTAATAATGTTGTAAAACCAACTGCTGTAACTATCCTTTTTTTCATTTTTAATTAGCTTTTAACAATGATGATACAAAATTATGATAGATGGAAAGCAGTAAATAGGTCAATCAAAAGAATAAAATGGTAAATATCAAACCTTTATACTTTATTGTACTCTTTTTTAAAACCATTTGGGGTAAATCCCGTACGTTTCTTAAAGTATTTTACAAAATTAGTGGGTTCTTCAAACCCCATTAAATAAGCCAACTCTGTACTTTTAATGGTAGAATTAATGAGATTTCTCTTGGCTTCTAAAATTACAAACTCATCAATATACTGCTTGGCCGTCTTAGCAATCACTTCTTTAACAACAATATTCAAGTGCTTATACGTTACCCCTAGCTCTTGTGCATAAAAAGCTGCGTTTTTATTCCTTCTAAAAGTCTTTTTTAACTTTTCCTGAAACTTTAAAAAAAGCCGTAATTTTTCAGAATCTTTAATATCGTCTGTTTCATTTTTTTTAATTTCCTCAACCTTAGAAAAAATGATATTAAATAAAGAATCAACGATGTATCTTTTATTAAAACTTTCAGTAGGTTTATAAAACTCTTCAAAAATCAATTTCACATAGGCTGGTAAATTGGCTATTTGAGCTACGTGAACTTTTGGAGAAAAAAGTAGCGGAGTTAATAAACGAATAGCGGTATCTTTTGGAATTTTTGCTATTTGTTCTTTTAAATAATCTTCAGTAAAAAGTATCAAATAACCTTGCAAACCCTCATTAAATTTAAATGCATTTACCTGTCCTTTTGATACGTAAACTACGGTATTCTTTTGCACTTTGTGCCATACAAAATCTACCAATTGCTCTGATGTTCCTTCAGTATAAAAAACTAATTGATAAAACTCTAATTGATGTGCTTTTTCAGGAGAATGCGTAAAGCTCTCTTTCTCTTCTTTAATTTTTTCTAACCTGATTATTTCAATACCTAAAATTTCTGGTGATTTGGATTTAAATAATATATTAGGAATTTCTCTTTTCATACCTAAAACACATAAACGATATACTTCTTAAAAATAAGAATTCTTACGCAAAAAATCCCGCACAAAAGTGCAGGATTTATATACTTATAAGTCGAAATTTTCGACTACATTTCTAAGGCTTTCTTAGGATTGTTATCCATTAATAATTCTACTGGATTTTCTAAAGCTTCTTTTACAGCTACTAAGAAACCAACAGACTCTTTACCATCGATAATTCTGTGGTCATAAGATAATGCTACATACATAATAGGCTGAATTACTACCTCGCCATTTACTGCCATTGGACGATTTACAATGTTGTGCATCCCTAAAATTCCACTTTGTGGAGGGTTGATAATTGGTGTAGATAACATAGAACCAAATACACCACCGTTAGTAATTGTAAATGTACCTCCTGTCATTTCATCCACTGTAATTTGTCCGTCACGAGCACGTAATGCTAAACGTTTTACTTCGCTTTCAACACCTCTAAATGTTAAGTTTTCAGCATTTCTAATTACTGGTACCATTAATCCTTTAGGACCCGATACTGCAATAGAAATATCTTGGAAATCGTGACTTACTTTATAATCTCCATCAATCATAGAGTTTACATCTGGATACATTTCTAAAGCTCTTACTACAGCTAACGTAAAGAATGACATGAATCCTAAACCTACCCCGTGTTTTGCTTTAAACTCTTCTTTATACTCGTTACGTAAGTCGAAAATAGGCTGCATGTTTACTTCGTTAAACGTTGTTAACATTGCTGTTTCATTCTTTACAGAAACTAAACGTTGTGCCACTTTACGACGTAACATAGATAATTTTTTACGCTCTGTACCACGAGATCCCATCCCTGGAGTTCCCATTGAAGGCACTGCTTTTACAGCATCTTCCTTTGTTACACGACCGTCTTTACCTGTTCCTTTAACATCAGCTGCACTCATTCCTTTTTCAGCTAATACTTTTTTAGCTGCTGGAGACGCTGTACCTGTTGCATATGTTTCTTTTGCTGGCTCAGCTTTAGGTGCTTCTTTTTTCTCTTCAGCTTTTGGTGCTGCTGCTTTTGGTGCTTCAGCTCCTGCTGGTTTTGCAGCATCCATATCAATATGACAAACTACTGCTCCTACCGCTACTGCATCACCCTCTTCAGCTTTTAAAGTGATTATTCCGCTTTCTTCCGCAGGTAATTCTAACGTTGCTTTGTCAGAATCTACTTCGGCAATTGGTTGATCTTTCTCAACGTAATCACCATCTTCAACTAACCAAGTTGCGATTTCTACTTCTGTAATTGATTCCCCCGGAGAAGGAACTTTCATTTCTAAAACCATCAGTTCTAAATTTTATATATCTGAATTATTTTATTTCTTTTATTTGGGCGTTTCCCTATCGGGTCGGGCTTTTTGCGCTACACGGTAGCTTGCTTCAATCCCTAACGCATTTATTTTTTAATCAAAAACCTTATCTATAATAGCTTGATGACGTCTTTTAAAACGTGCACTTGAACCTGCTGCTGGTGCCGAACGATACTCTTCCGAAGCGCATTCTAACCTAGCTAATTCAAAACGTTCTAACATATACCCCCAAGCTCCCATATTTTTAGGTTCTTCTTGTGCCCAAACATAACGTTCTACATTTGGATACTTGTCCATTACTTCTTTGATTTTATCATTATGTAATGGGAACAATTGCTCTATACGAACTAAAGCTACGTCTTCTCTTCCTAATTTTTCACGCTCAGCTAATAAGTCATAATAGAATTTACCTGTACAGAACACCATTTTCTTAGCCTTTGATGTATCAATCGTATCGTCAATTACTTCTTGGAAAGTTCCATTGGCTAAATCTTCAATAGGATTTACAGCTTTTGGTAAACGCAATAAACTTTTGGGTGTAAACACAATTAACGGCTTTCTAAAATCACGCTTCATCTGACGACGCAAAATGTGATACATATTTGCTGGTGTCGAACAGTTTGCTATTGTCCAGTTATCAGTTGATGATGATTGTAAGAAACGTTCAATTCTACCTGACGAGTGCTCTGGTCCTTGACCTTCATACCCATGAGGTAATAACATTACCAATCCGTTTTGTAACTTCCATTTATCTTCTGCCGAAGAAATATACTGGTCGAACATAATTTGTGCTCCGTTGGCAAAATCACCAAACTGAGCTTCCCAAATAGTTAAAGTGTTTGGAGCTGCCATGGCATATCCATAGTCAAAACCTAACACCCCGTATTCTGATAAGTGCGAATTATAAATAGTCATTTCTCCTTTATTCTTAGGGTTCGTGTTTAATAAATTAACACGCTCTAAGGTTTCTTCATCACGCATAATTGCATGACGGTGAGAAAATGTTCCTCTTTCTACGTCCTCTCCTGAAATACGTACATCATATCCTTCCTCTAATAAGGTACCATATGCTAAGTTCTCAGCCGTACCCCAGTCTAATAAATTATCTTCAAAAACCATTTTTTCACGACCTTTTAAGATACGTTCTGCCTTACGAACAAATTTATGTCCTTCTGGCGTTTTTGAAATAACTCTTGCAATTCCTTTTAAGTCTTCTACCGAATAAGTAGTATCTACAGGTTGTAACATTTCTTGCAATTGCTTGCGTACAAACCCTTCCCACACATCAGGCATGAACTCTTGAATTTTAGACGTTTCTTTCTTTTTAGACTCTGTAAATTCAGCTTCTAAATGCGCCTTAAATTCATCTGTGATTTTTTGTAAGTAGTCTGCTGTTATGCTTCCTTCTTCAATTAATTTATTAGCATAAATTTCTCTTGCATTTTTGTGCTTAGAAATTGCTTTATATAGTTTTGGTTGGGTAAAACGAGGCTCATCTCCTTCATTATGACCGTACTTACGATATCCTAATAAATCAATAAAAATATCTTTGTTGAATTTCATACGATATTCAACTGCCATTTCCATTGCGTGACATACTGCTTCTGCATCGTCTGCATTTACATGTAGCACTGGAGATAACGTTACTTTTGCCACATCAGTACAATACGTACTCGAACGTGCATCTAAGTAATTAGTTGTAAACCCTACTTGGTTATTTACCACAACGTGGATAGTACCTCCTGTTTTGTATCCATTTAATTGTGCCATTTGCACAACTTCATATACAATTCCTTGTGCTGCCACTGCGGCATCACCATGGACTAAAATTGGAAGTACTTTATTTTCGTTTCCTTTGTAGTCTTTCTCTATTTTAGCTCTAACAATTCCTTCTGCAACTGCATCAACGGTTTCTAAGTGAGATGGATTGGGAACTAAATTCATCTTCATCTTTTGCCCACCTTGATACGCTTTGCTTAACGTTAAACCTAAGTGATACTTAACATCTCCATCAATTTCTTGATCTTCAAAATCTTTCCCTTCAAACTCACTAAACAAATCGCGAATTGGCTTTTTGAAAATGTTTACTAAAGTATTTAAGCGCCCACGGTGCGCCATTCCTAGTACACATTCTTCCACCCCATATACTTCAGCTGCATCTCTAAGCGCTACACTTACCCCTGGAATTAAGGTTTCCCCTCCTTCAACAGAGAATCGCTTCTGACCTACATACTTCGTTTGTAAAAAGCTTTCGAAAGTTGACGCCTGATTCAGTTTCGCAAGAATATACTTCTTAGACTCTACATTGTAACTAGGATGGTTTGCATTTTTATTCAAACGCTCGTTCCACCATTTTAACTCTTCAGGATTTCGTACATACATATACTCCACTCCGATACTTTCGCAGAAAACAGACTTTAAGTAGTTTATAATTTCTGCTAAACTTTTAGGTCCTATTCCTAAAATTTCTCCTGCATTAAAAACAGTGGATAAATCTGATTGATTTAGTCCAAAATTTTCAATATCTAATGTTGGGGTATACGTTCTTCTATTTCGTACTGGGTTTGTTTTGGTAAATAAATGACCACGGGTACGGTAACCATTGATTAAATCGATTACTAAAAACTCTTTACGTACTTCTTCAGGGACTTCTACCGAAACTTCTTCATCTGTTAATGAATACTTCTCGTTAGCCAAATCATATCCTTGAAAAAAACTTCTCCAACTTGGTTCTATCGCATCAGGATTTTTTTGATATTGTTCATACAAATCACCTATAAAACCTGCATGTGCTGCGTTTAAGAACGAAAACTTGTCCATATATTTTGTTATACTTTTCTATCAATAAGAATAATGGTGACAAAAGTACAACTTTTACGAAAAATACCATTCCTTTTTAGTCTAATTTTAAACTCTTTAACGAGTATCGTCTTTTTGTTAAATTTCAGTTAAAAGCCTATTTTATTCAAAAAATAAAATACTGAAATTCAGAAACAAAAAAAAATACACTTACTTTTTATTAAAAATAATTTGCAGATATAAAAAAACCCCTTAAATTTGCACTCGCATTTTAAGACAAGCATGTTTTAAATTCCTCCTTAGCTCAGTTGGTTAGAGCATCTGACTGTTAATCAGAGGGTCCTTGGTTCGAGCCCAAGAGGGGGAGCAAAGGCAAGGTAGAAGCCGATAATTTCTACAACACATATATATTGTTCTATATGAACATTCCTCCTTAGCTCAGTTGGTTAGAGCATCTGACTGTTAATCAGAGGGTCCTTGGTTCGAGCCCAAGAGGGGGAGCAGAAATAAAAAAGCCAATCTATAAATAGATTGGCTTTTTTATTTTAACTAAACTTAAACTTCACGCAGCTGCCTTGTCTACTTAAAAAATAAATTTGACCGCTGTGTTCTTACATATTTAAAAATTAAAGAAACAATAGTTTTTAATATTATTGAGCACTCCAACCTCCATCTAAAGCAAATGAAGTTCCTGTGATAGTTGAAGAACTCTCTTTCGCTAACAACAAAGCCATATCTGTAATTGTTTCCAACGGAACAAATTCTTTTACCGCCTGTTTTTTTAGCATTACTTTTTCTACAACTTCTTCTTCCGACATATTATGCGCTTTAGCTTGATCGTTTATTTGACCTGCTACCAAGGGTGTTTTTACATACCCTGGACAAATTGCATTGCAGGTTATGTTATAAGGCGCACCTTCTAATGCCAAGACCTTAGTCATACCTATTACACCATGTTTTGAAGCCACATAGGCTGTTTTAAATTCTGACGCTCTTAAACCGTGAACTGACGAAACATTGATGATCCTACCAAATTTCTGAGTTTTCATAAAATTCCATGCTTTTTTGGAAGCATAGAAAGCTGCATTCATATTAATAGCAATAATATTTTCATATTTATTATTCGGAAAGTCTTCAATTGAAGCAACGTACTGTATTCCTGCATTGTTAACTAGTACATGCAATGCTCCAAACACTTTTATTGTTTGCTCAATCAATCCCTCAACCTCATCAGCAATCAGTAAATTGGCATTTGAAAAAGAAACTTTTACACTATACTTCTTCCCAATTTCCTTAGCTATTATAGCGCCATCAGTTTCCAAACCATGAAACATAATATGATAGCCCATCTTAGCAAAACCTTCTGCAATACCTAAACCGATACCACTGGTACTCCCAGTTATTAACGCTACTTTATTCATGATTTAAAAATTTTTCAAGTACTTTATTAAATGCTTCTGGCTGATCTATAACTGCTCCATGTCTGGAGTTTTCAATTACCGATACTACTGCATTCGGCATTCTTTTTACATATTCTTCTTTAAAAGACACTGGCGTATAATCCATATCAGATGCCACAACCAAGGTTCTTGTTTTAATTTCTTGTAACTTCTCTCCTAAACCCCAATCCATCAAGGTGACAAATGAATTATAATACGCTTCATAATTATTTTTTTTACATCTAGCCTCAAATTCACTTCTCATTTCAATCTGAGTATCTTCAGGAAACATATTATAAGCGATTTCTTTTGCCAAAGGTATCAACCCTTTCGTTTTTAAAAATGCGGTTCTTGAACTCAACAGATCTTCCCCTATTTTTCCCATGTTATTAAAATCTGGACCACTATTTACAATCACCAAATTGTTTATGATTTCTGGAT
This sequence comes from Tenacibaculum sp., assembly GCF_048269885.1. Taxonomy (NCBI): domain Bacteria; kingdom Pseudomonadati; phylum Bacteroidota; class Flavobacteriia; order Flavobacteriales; family Flavobacteriaceae; genus Tenacibaculum; species Tenacibaculum sp. Next base: position 55,582 of record NZ_JBLWTZ010000014.1, read on the forward strand.
AGTCAGAAGTTAATTGAAAAGCTACTGCTCCACCCATAGAAAAACCTATAACTGTGGCTTTTTCTATTGTTAAAACACCTAACAGTTGCTTAACATCTTCCGTCATAAATTCAACTCCGTAGTTATCTTTAGAGGGAACAGAAGTTTTTCCATGCCCTCTAAGATCTACCACCACAACACGGTATTTTTCTGAAAAGAAAGGAATTTGCGCATCCCAATCTGCTTTAGTCGACCCTAATCCATGAAGAAACAGAAGAACGTCTCCTTTCCCGTACTCTTCATAATCAAGCTCTATATTGTTTACTGTTACTTTCGGCATACTTTATAAGCTTAACAGATTTGGTTTTTATTTTTTCTTAAATGCGTTAAAGTTGTATTTAAGCTCGAATGAAACTAGTCTTCTTACTTCTGGAGAGGCCACAAACTCTCTGATGCTAGCATTGAAAAGGTTCGTTACATTTACCCCAACAGACACATTGTTGTTCAAGTTATACCCTAGGTTAGCATCGACAGTAAATCCACCTAAAGGACCATAATTCCATGTTCTACCTACCCGTGCATTTTCAACAATTTCATTGATTCCATCTCCATCTAAATCTTGTGTTTTAGCAGCAACATTGATTCCTGAAAAGAAGTCGTAATCTTCTACCCAACGTCCGAAAAGGGCTCCATAAAACTTTTCCCCTCCATAGTGCAACCCTAAACTCAATTTATTTTCTGGTGTATTGATAGGCAATTCACTTTCCAACACAACTCCGTCTAAATTACCATCGTTACTCATGTCGTTTTTATCTAAACTACGTCCGAAATACGAATAGTTTAATGATGTTCGAATCGCATCTGTAAAATAGTAGTTCAATCCAAGATCAAATCCGTAGGTATCTACATTTCCAAAATTGCTATAGGTTAATAAAAGTGGAGATGCGCTAGCTCCTGCCGAAACCTCATCAATAGGTTGATTTCCCATATGAGTTACATAATTACCATTAGCTGCATCAACTATGTTACGCAAAGGACTTATGAAGTTTTCCGACATATTATAATAGGCACTTGCATCGATATAAAACTTATTGGTAAGCTTCCCTTTATAACCAAATTCAAAAGAGTTGATGGTTTCTACCTCTAACTTATCAATCTTAGTTCCATCCGTTAACGTAAACCCTTCTCCGTTCCCTAACACTAATCCTCCAAATAAATTTCCTTGTAGGTTTAATATTGATGGTACTGCCATACCTCTACCATACGTTAATCTAAACGTACCTTCACCCATGGTTTTGGTAATTGCCGCTTTTGGCAAGAAGTTAGTACCGTATAAATCGTGATTATCTGCTCTAATCCCCGCTAAAAAGTTCCATCCCGATTCTAATTTATATTCAAACTGACCATACACTCCTTTTTGAGCAATATCAATTGATCCCTCTTGATCCAACAAATAAGTACCTTTAGAATCTGCCATATCTAATTGGTATTGCGCTCCTGCTGTTACATAAAACTCCCCCCAATTATTGTTGTACTGCGCCTCTGCATTGAATCTTTCAGATGCATCTTTAAAAAGTGCTCCTCTTGGAACTGCTATACCATAAGCAGGAATCCACTGTTCATATAATGCACGACTCCAAGCCTCTTCTTCTGAAAAACCATTTTCAATAAATGATACATAATTTTGTGTACGCTGATTAATTGCATAGGTCTCATCTGTTTTACTCCATGTATAATACGCATTTGCAAAAAAGTTCTTAGATACATATTTTAATTGAGCGATATCTAAAGTCCAATCTTTAATTTGGTTACGACCAGCATTGGTAACCGCTAAATTGGTATTATTACTATGCCCGTAATATGCTGTAATTTCTGAACTACTAGTAGGCTTGTAATATAATGAAGCTCCGTACTTCAGTGCATTAAAATTACGGTCTAAGTTTTTCTCTCCGTACGCTTTTGCTCCTACATATACGCTATCTACATACTCAAATTCTGTTCCTTGTGTACTTTCTAAGTGAATTTTGTATGCAAACTTATCGCTTAACACTTGCGCATGACGCAACCTCCCAGTGACTACATTTTGACTCCCTGCTCCGATTGCAATTGTCGTTCCTTCTGAAGTCCTTGGGTTTTTAGTTATTGTACTTACCAAACCGTTATGAGCATTTGGTCCATACAGTGTTCCATTAGGGCCTAATAATATTTCTACTCGTTCAACATCGTCTTTCGTAACTGTTGAAAACGACCCATAAGGCAACCCTGTAGCGATTAACATAGAAACTCTATCGTCGGTCATTTGTAAGTTTTTTGAATTGAATGCCGAATTAAATCCTCTAATATTAATACCCGTTCCTAATACTCCGCTACGCACAAAATCAACTCCTTTTTGTCTTGCGGCTAATTCACCTATGTTAAAACTTGGAAAATCTTGAATATCTTTAGCATTAATTACATTAACCGTTGCGGGCACTTCTGTAATTTTTTGCGGTTTTTTATTTGCTGTTAAAATAACCTCGTCTAAAACACTACTTGCTTCTTTTAAAGAAATGTTTAGTTGTGTGTTTTTTCCTTTTTGAACAGCTACTGTTTTAGTTATACTTTCAAATCCTACAAATGAGATAAGTACATTATAAGATCCTTCTTCAATATTTTCAATTGCAAATTTCCCTTCAAAATCGGTATCAATCCCCTTGTCTATACTTTTAATATACACTGTGGCTCCTGGCAAAGGCACTCCATTGGTATCTGTAACTATTCCTGTAACACCTCCTGTACCTTGAGCACTCATTGTTAAAGAACTAATTAAGACTAAAAAGAAAAATAGTTTTTTCATAATTTTAGATTGTTATTAAGTTTGTTTCTCTCGCAATCTATTGGGAAATAGAAAATAAACTATTTAAAAAACAAAAACTATAAAGTGTGACTTTGAATAACTTTTATTTTTTAACTATAAAAACCACACAAAAAATTCAGCTACAAAAGGGGAGTTACTGTATATGAGACTTTAATTGTAAAAAAGCTTCTGGAAGGTTGTCTGACAGCTTATTTATTACTTTAAACATGAGTTGCTTCTGGTTTATTGTAGGTTGGATATTTCCTAAAGGCTGTTTTATTTCTTCTAGTAAACGAGTCGAATTAATTTTTCCTTCCATATATCTTGACAGTGAAATACTCCAAGATATATTCGGAACATAATTGTTCTTTTTTTGGCGTTCTTTTTCTTTTTCTATCAAGTTAAATTTAGAAGCTAGTTTCAACACTTCATCATATTTTTCTTCTGTGACTAACACGTTAATATATGATGTAAAAAAATGATGCCAGCGATGTTTCAACACTTCTTTTTTATGTTTTCTTAAAAAGGCTTTTGCTGTTGCTTCGGCTATTTTATGTTTATGAAGTTCTGAAAGCACCCGAACTTTATAGGAACAATACCCTATTTTTTGATGATAATTATGAATTTCTTTATAGAGCCCCTCATACTTTTCAAGTAAATAATATGCTTCTTCAGGTTTGTTATTTCGCAACAAAATAGCTACTAAATTATTCAAATACATTAAGGTATCATTGTTGTTCTGTCTAATAGAAAGGTGCCCATAGAACTCTGCCTCTTCAAACTCGTTTTGTTTTGAATGCAACAAAACTCGACTCGCATAATAGTTAGAAAGTAGACGCCTTGAATACATTTTTCCTTGACTGAAATACACATCTATTTGATTGAAAAGCAATTTTAACTTATCATTCTCATTATAATTTGTGTACATAAATGCCAACAATACAAATGCTTGATAGCGATTTTTACCATCGATTGATTCATCTTTAAACACATGTAGCAACCAATCTTCTAGATGTTTTGTTTCATTATTATTTAACGTATACTGATTGGTAATTTCTGTGGTTGCTTCATACAACTTTTCGTGTATTTCTTTTGCTGCTATATAATTAGCTTCATAGTCCTTAATAAAGTTAGCCACAATTTCGTGATCTTTATAACGCATCCGCACTAATAAATACGACTTGTACTCTTTGGCAAGAGTATAAAGACTCTGAAAATTATGCTTGATGGATTTGTAAGTGATGATATACTGAAGAAATTCTTTTTCCTCTTGTGAAGTGATGGCATCGGTTAAAATTTTCTTTTTTAACGACATTAACCAATCTATAGTAACATCAACATCTATGTTGCTAAGTTTTTTTTGAGTCCAGTTTTTTACATATGAATACTTTCGTTTATCTATAGAAGTATCAAACTCTGTAAAACCATTTTTTGACAATGCATTTTTTATAATAAGATTGCTTATTACACATTTTTCTTCTCCTTTAAATGAATACACTGTTTGAAGGTATTTTGCTTCATTTGGCAAAATAGTTTTACTAAACTCTCTGAATTTTTTAAGTTTTGTTTTCATTAATCACTTTCTACAAATTCTTGTATGAGCAAGTTAACTTTTTTAAACTTTTCAAATTGCGCAAAATGTCCACAGTTTTCTATATATTTTACAGTAGCATTTTTAATTTTATCTTTCGCTACATTTCCCACATCTTGAATCGTTAATGTAGGATGTAAATACCTGTTTGGAATTAACTTGTCTTTATTTCCCAAAACAACTAAAGTTTTTGGAGAAATTTTTTCTAAATCGTCATACACGGGATCGTCTAACATTCCAAATACACTTTTTACAATCGCATTACAGTGTGCATCAAAATCGGATGCTTGTTTAATTCGAATACGATCTTCAATCATTTTTGAAACCTCTGCTGGTTGTTCAAAAAAGTTGAGTGCATAATTTTTTGCAATTTGGTCGTTTGAGGTGTTCTTTACTACTTCTGCTGTGTATACACTTTTAAGAACATTTCCTTGATCTTTTGTGAATTTTTCCAACCCTGCTGGGGCTATTAACACTAATTTTTGCACCACTTCTGGATGCTGTAATGCTAGCCTCATACTCGCTTGTCCTCCCATAGAATGCCCGACTAAAACCACATTTTTTAATCTTTTCTTTTTGATAAATTTAGATACAATATCAGCAAAAAACGTAGGCGTATAGGCTACTTCTGGTTTTGAAGATTTACCATGACCAGGCAAATCGACGGCAACACAAGTATAATTCTCTTTTAAAGCTTTTATATTTTTAGACCAAGCATCTGCATTACTACTTAAACCATGTAAAAAAAGTAAGGTCTTAGCTCCTTTTCCTTCTTTAATATATGCAATTTCTATAGTATCAATTTGTATACATCTCGTTTTAAATTCATAACCTGAAAGTAGTTCTTTCATTGCTTTTTTTGTGCTTTGTGCTAACGCAATGGTGTTTATTAATGTAAAAATCAACACCAAACTTACCTGTTTCATCTTTTATGTATTAATCGAATTAAAATAGCGTAACAAATCTTTTCTCGATACTTTGCCTACACTTGTTAAAGGTATTTCATCTAAAAAGAATATATATTTTGGATGCTTGTATGACACCAATGTTTCCTTTAATTCTACTCTTATAGCTTCAATCGTAATTTCTTTATTTTCAAGTGTTATGAAAGCCACCCCTATTTCTCCCCATTTTTCATCTTTCATGCTTAACACTACCGCTTTTTTAATTCCTGTTAGTGTTTCTAAATGTGCTTCTATTTCTTGCGGATAAATATTTTCTCCTCCAGAGATATACATCTCATTTTTTCTCCCTTTCATATACAAATAACCATCTTTATCCATATATACAAAATCACCTGTAAACAACCACCCTTTCTTAATAGCATTATTGGTTTTTACAGAGTTATTCCAATACCCAGGAGTTACAATATTGCCCCTTATACATAGTTCACCTACTTCATTGAACTTTACCTCCTCTCCTTCTTTATTTACTATTTTGGTTTCTAAATAAAAATTAGGTTTGCCTATTGAGTTAGGTTTTAACGCTGCCATTTTATGATGAAGTGATGTTATACTAGGGCCTGCTTCTGTTAAACCATATCCTGGACGTATGTATATGTTTTTTTCTTTCTTCCAATACGACACCAATTCAGGTGGGACTTTTTCTCCGCCAGAAATAATATAACGCAGTTCTTGAAGACCGATCTTTTTAAAAACAGGTGTTTTTTGCATCATTAACAACATTGTTGGAAGCGCCATAAACAACGTTGTTTCATTTAACTCTAGCAAGCACAACACCTTTTCCGCATCAAACTTTTCTAGCATCCCAATATGGGCTCCTTTGTGCAATAATGGAGTAACAAAAACATTCCATCCTGATGTATGATAAGGCGGTAAAGTATTTAATGTAGAATCTCTAAATGTTATCCCTAATTGCATAGAGGTATTTAAACTGTTCCAAAACAACATTTTGTTTGTGTACAACACTCCCTTAGGATTTCCTGTAGTACCTGAGGTATAGAAAATAAACAATGGATTTTCTTCCTTAATAGTATAGTCTCTCCTTACAACTTCAACCGTTTTATTTTTATAGAAATATTTTACATCATTCATTAACAGCACAGAAGAACTCACCAATTCCAACCCTTCAAATTTCTCTATAAAACCCTCACTATAAACAACTAATTTGGGTGTACAATCGTCTATTAGTTTTTGTAATTCATTTACAGAAAAACGGTAATTTAAAGGCACCAAAATACCCCCCATTCTTTGACAAGCTACAAAAAGAACGATATACTCTAAACCGTGTTCTGCTAAAACAGCAACTCTATCTCCTTCTTCTACCCCTATCTTAATGAACTTAGCTACCAATCTATCCGCATAGGTATCTAAATCCTTATACGTATAGTTTTCATGAGTATCATAAGAAGTAAGCGCTACTTTATTGGGCGTGTAATCTGCCCACTTAGCTATCCAGTTTAACGTGCTCATTTGTTTTTTTAGCGTCTAATTTATAAAATATATATCCCACTACAAGTGATGCAACTATACCAAAAGCCGCAGAAACTCCCGGGTTATTCACAGGCTCCTGCATATAAGGCGTAAGCCTACCGTAATAAATACCAAAATGCACTACTATAGCAGTAATGCTTGCTAAGAAAACTGACCTTACAGATACATTTCTTAAAAAAGTTCCAAATAAAACTGGCACAAATGCAGCTGCAAAGTAAGCATATACTCCATTTTGCGCGAAGATTGCCACACTTACATCTGGATTTTTAATTTGTTCCCAGCTCAACAAAAAGCTCACAATTGCTAAAATGACAATCACTATTTTATTTATTGCTATGGTATTTTCGCCAATCTTATCTTTAAAAACAGGTTCCAATATATCGGAAGTAATTGTGATTGACAATGACTGTATTAAACTTTCCAACGTAGAAAGTCCTGCTGAAATAAGTCCCACAACTATAATTAAACCTACCCCAACAGAAAACTTAGCTACTACATACGTTGGTATGATTTCATCCATTTTTAGCGCTCTTCCATCAACTGTTAAATCTGGAAAACTAATTCGCGCATACAACCCTACAATAACAACCAAAAAGAACACAACCATAAAAACGATTCCACTAAATAAGTAGTTATTTATTTTTTTGGCATCTTTTAACAGCAGTGATTTGGTAATAATATGTGGTTGACAAACAATAGCCACTCCGATAATTATCTGGGTGACAATGATTTCAAAATAATCTCTAAATAAAAAGCTTGACGGATTTGTAGGCTTCGTTAAATTAGGATCAATACTTGATAATTTATCCATAAAACCACCAAATCCTCCTTTAAAAAACTCAAAACCAGACCCCAATAAAATCAATGCAACTACAAACATTATGATAGCTTGAATAGTATTGGTATATACCATCGAGTTTGCCCCACCAAACATCATATATCCAAAAACAAATGCAACGATTCCCATCAATACATAAAAAGGATTTACATTTAATGCTTTAGAAACAACCTGTGTGAGCCCTACATTAATTAACACAATAAATGTAATGAGTAACAACGCGATGATTCCGAAGAAAAAAGCATAGTTTTTACTTTCGTAACGCTTACCTATCCACTGTGCCATTGTAGTAGCCTTTACAGCACTACCATGTTTAGCAAACCCTTTTGTAAAAACAACTAAAGAAATAAACGCAGCAATTGGTAAAACCACAGCAAAAGAAATTACCCCCGAAATACCATAAAGTGAAATAAACCCTGGATTAATAATAAAAGTTGCAGCACTTGTCATAGATGCAGCTAATGATAAGCCCACCACCCAAGCAGGAAATCCTATATTTCCAACAGCGTAATCTTTTATAGTTGTATTCTTTCGTGCACCACGCACTACGAAATATAAAATCACAGCAGCATATACTGCTAACAAAACATACATGTAAGTTACTAACTTTTCTGACGCTATCATAAATTATAAGATCTGTTAAAAAACAAATAAAAAAACTTTAAGACATTAAAGCTGATAAATTTAATCTTATTTAAGTGAGACTTTGTTAAAAAAACAGACCATTTATATTATTTTCTTTTAAAAGTAAGAATAATTAAAAGTGAGACTTTGTTAAATTAATGCGTTTACACTTATGTTAAGATTTCTAACCAAAGAATCACTATATTAAAAGCACTTCTTTATTTTTACGTTATGAAATTTCCTAAAAAACTATACCAAAAAATCATACAACGAGAGGCACAGAATTCTTTGAGGAAGCTTGGCAAAAAAAAATCACTTATTGATTTTTCTTCCAATGATTATTTAGGGTTTGCAAAATCTGAAATTTTATTTGATAAGACACATCAGTTCTTAGTCGATAATAATAGTAAGATTAATGGAGCTACAGGGTCTCGGTTACTTTCTGGAAATCACAAACTATATACAGTAGTTGAAAAACAGTTAGCTAAACTTCATAATTCAGAAACTTCTTTGATTTTTAATTCTGGTTATGATGCTAATATTGGTTTTTTTGCTTCGGTACCTCAACGTGGTGATATTGTTTTATATGATGAACTCATTCATGCATCCATAAGAGATGGGATTCAATTATCCAATGCAAAATCTTTTAAGTTCAAACATAATGACACAAAAGATTTAGAAGAAAAAATACTTCGGTTTACTCAGAATAACGATTCAGAAATTTATGTGATTACTGAATCTGTTTTTTCTATGGACGGAGATTCTCCCGACTTGATAGCAATGTCACAAATAATCCAAAAACATGCGAATGTACATTTTGTTATAGATGAAGCGCATGCTTTAGGTGTATTTGATTTTGGGTTGATTCAAAAACTACAATTAGAGAATAATATTTTTGCACGAATTATCACTTTCGGAAAAGGTTTAGGATGTCATGGAGCAGCCATTTTAGGAAGCAAACAATTACAACAATATCTTGTAAATTTTGCCCGTAGCTTTATTTATACTACTGGCTTGTCTCCTCATGCTTTAGCTACCATAAAGATTGCTTACGAAGAATTAGCTTTTAGTAACTCTCTAGAGAAACTACAAGAAAATATTCAGCATTTCATTTCTGAATCAAACAGATTACAGTTAAATTTTATTGAGAGTACTTCTGCGATTCATTGTTGTATTATCTCTGGCAACGAACATGTAAAAAGTATGGCTTTACAATTACAGCAACAGGGTTTTGAAGTGAAGCCTATTTTATCTCCTACCGTTCCTACAAACCAAGAACGTTTGCGTTTTTGTTTACACGCATATAATTCTAAAGAAGAAATTACAAATCTTTTAGAGAACCTTGCTACTTTTGTTTAAAAAATACAATGCGAGATAATTATACCATTTTAGCTGTGTTTGAATACTCTACTGAAGCACAAGTTGTAAAGGCTAAATTAGATTCAGAAGATATCAAAACCATGTTGATGGATGAAAAAACAATAGATTCTGACCCATTGATTAGTCAAGCTATTGGTGGAGTAAAATTACTGGTACACAACAATGATTTAGAAAAAGCTGCTACTATTTATAATGAAATAAGAGAATATACAAAGGATGAAAACGGAAATAACATTCATTGTCCTAAATGTAATTCAACAAAAATACTAGTTGCCGATTTACAACGTAAAAATATCTTTTTTATGCTCTTTCCTTTTTTTGAAAGTAAAAAATTCATCTGCAACGATTGTAAAACAATTTTTAAATGAAAAAATATTTTATTACAGGAATCTCTACAGAAGTAGGAAAAACCGTTGCTGCTGCTATTGTCACAGAAGCTTTACAAGCAGATTATTGGAAACCTATTCAGTCAGGTGACTTAGAATATTCTGATACTCATAAGGTAGAAAAACTAATTTCTAACTCAACCACTGTTTTTCACCCAAACTCGTATGCACTACAAACACCAATGAGTCCGCATGCATCCGCAGAAATTGACGGAGTGACTATTGAAATTGACAGCATTAAAGAGCCTTCGACTAAAAATCACATAGTTATTGAAGGAGCTGGTGGATTACTGGTTCCTTTAAACGATAAAAACACCTTGTTAGACGTTATTCAACCTGATTATAAAGTTATTGTAGTTTCTCGTCATTATTTGGGAAGCATCAATCACACCTTATTAACAGTTAACTTATTAAAAGAAAAAGGGTTTGAAGTTTCGTTAATTTTTTCAGGAAACGAACATAAAACAACGGAGGACATTATTAAAAAAATGACAGGTGTGTCTGTAATTGGACGTATTGAAGAAGAGCCTTATTTCGATAAAAATGTAATTAAGGAGTACGCTGAATTATTTAAAAGCAATCTATAAATGAAAGCCATTACCGCAAAACATCTTTGGTCTTTTCCATTACTTTTTGGTTTTTTCGGAGGGATTATAGGACTAGTTTTGCGCTATGCTTTTACAGGAAGCATTGCTAACTTTCCTTTTAAGTTTGTATTGCACTCCCATTCTCACATTATGTTATTGGGTTTTGTTTTCAATGCTTTAATAACACTGCTTTTTACACGGTTTACGAATGGAATTGATAAAACTTCTTATCGATTATATCTTGCTTTACAAGTTTGTATTGCCATTTTGTTAGTAGGGTTTATTATACAAGGGTATGCATTGATTACCATTATATTCTCTACCTTACACTTGTGGATTAGTTATTGGTTAGTGATTAGACTGTGGAAACGATTAGTTGGTGGAAAATCAGACCTAACATTAATAAAAGCAGGAATTATCTTTCATTTTATTTCTTCCATTGGCCCCTATGCACTAGGGCCATTAATGGCAATGAAAATGCAAGCTTCTCCTTGGTATCAACAAGCTATTTTTTTCTACTTACACTTTCAATATTTCGGCTCCTTTTTTCTTTGGATGCTTGCTATATTTTTCCAAAAAACAGCAGTTAGACTCTCAAAAAAACAAACCATCTTAATTATTAGTGCTCTTGTACTATTATATGCACACTCATTAAAGTATAGTTTTAGTCTTCTTGCTATTCAAATTATTGGAGGTATTGGCTCTATAATCCTGATGCTATTTCTCTTAAAACTAAAAAAATCATTTTCAAAACAAAAACTCACATACCAATTATTTTTGGGGCTGCTACTATTTATCGGAATCATGAATTGCTTTGGTAGTATTCCTTGCTTTTCGAACTTAGTTATAACGAACAGGTTTATGCTCATAGCTTGGTTACATTTCCTATTTTTAGGAATGTACCTGCCTTTTATTTGGATAGAATTGGAGACAAAAATCCATCAAAGCATCTGGATAGTTTATACCTTTTTCTTACTTGCTTCAGAAGCCTTTTTAGTTTTTCCTGCATTTTTTGCTGAATTGTTTTCAACCTCAATTATGTGGCTATTGTTTATTGCCTATTTCGGAGTGGTTTTATGTATTTCTATTGTACATTTGACAGCTCTTTTTCAAAAGAACAAAACATATGAACTTACAAGAACGCGATAAAAAACATTTGTGGCATCCACTAAAACAACATCAAACACATCCAAACAGTTTAGGAATTGTAAAAGCCAAAGGATGTCTCCTAACCGACGAACACGGTAACGAATATATCGATGCTATTTCGTCTTGGTATACCTGTATGTTTGGGCATTGTAATGATTATATTACAAGTCGTGTATATGAACAAATGCAAACATTAGATCAAATAATGTTTAGCGATTTCACCCATGAACCTGCCATAAAATTATCGGAAGAATTGATGAATATTCTTCCTAAAAATCAAAATAGAATTTTCTTTAACGACAATGGTTCTACCGCAGTAGAAGCGGGTATTAAAATGGCTTTGCAATACTATTTTAACAAAGGAGAAAAGCGCACTACCTTTATTGCTTTTGAAGATGGTTTTCATGGTGATACGTTTGGCGCAATGTCTGTTTCTGGATTATCAGTATACAATGGTCCTTTTGAAGATTTTTTAATGGATATTCAACGTATTCCTGTCCCAAACGGTGAGAATAATGACTTTATAGCAGAACAACTAAAACAAATTATTTCAGAAAACCAAGTTGCTGGATTCATTTACGAACCTTTAGTTCAAGGTGCTGCTGGAATGAAAATTCACAAAGCTGAAGATCTAAACAACATCTTGGAGGTTTGCAAAAGCAATGATATTCTTACCATCGCTGATGAAGTAATGACCGGTTTCGGAAAAACTGGGAATCATTTTGCTTCTGATGAAATTGCTACCAAACCAGATATTATATGCTTAAGTAAAGCGTTGACCGCAGGATTGGTTCCGATGTCAATTACTTCATGTACTGAAGAAATTTACACGGCTTTTTTAGACAACGATATTGCCAAAGGTTTTTTCCATTGCCATACCTATTCTGCGAATCCGATAGCTTGTAGTGCTGCATTGGCAAGTATTGAGCTTTTGAAAACTCAAGAAATTCAGGACAATATTCAGTTTATTGAAAAGTCTAATAAAACTTTTGCTAAAAAAACAGAAAATCATCCAAAAGTAAACTCTACAAGAGGTAAAGGGGTTATTTTAGCGATTGATTTAAACACCAATTCTGGTCGTTATGGATCGCTGCGTGACCAGCTTTTAACATCTTTTATGAATGAAGGAGTCTTCTTGCGCCCGCTAGGTAATACTATTTACATTCAACCTCCTTATGTAATTACAAAGGAACAGCTTGATAAAATTTATACAACTATAGAAAAGGTTCTAGATAGTCTCTAGAACTTTTTCCTTTTCTAATAAATTAATTTCTTCTTGAGTTTCTTTAATATGGACGTATAAATCTTCGTAAATCCATTCTCCATCTATCTTAATTCCTCTAACAATAAGAGTTCCTTCTCCTTTATCTCCTCTTATCGGAATAGAAAAATCTACATTTCCATCGTCATTGGTAAGAGAAATATTTCCTGATGGAATCCCATATTTTTCAATAGGCTGTCCCAAGTTTTCAATAACCAACTCGTTTTTAGATGCTTGTTCAATAGCATATTCAACAGGAGTAGAGCTTGTCATTATTTTCGATACTCCGAAAAATGCTGCTCCCACACCTAAAACAATTAATAAAATAAACCCTAAACAACCAGTTAATGGTATAAACCACAACCAGTTTCTTCCAAACCAACTTTTTTGATGTTGCTCACTCATAACTTCAATAATTTTATCCCAAGATAAATATTTTTATTTTCTTTAGAATACTTGATTTTACCTTTATTTTTGCTGAAATTTTATCGTGTTGAAAGAACTTATCTCCATAACATCATTTGCTTCTGTTTCTGCCTTGGGAAGTACTCCTGAAAAAATATGGAAGAACTACCTTAATAAACAGCATTTTTTAAGTTTTAAAGACTTTGAAGATTCCAAAGCATGGGTAGCACAATTACCAGATGAAGATAAACATGCTATTGAAAATGTTAGAAACTCTGACAATAAATACAAAAATTTAGATCCATCTGTTTTGTATACGCTGTTTGTTGCTAGAAAAGCAATGGAACAAACAAACTGGAAAGCTTCTGATAACTTCGGAATTAATATTGGTTCTTCTCGAGGAGCAACTTCTTTATTTGAAAAATACCACAAGGAGTTTTTGGCTACAGGCAAATCATCTACCTTAAGCTCTCCAACCACTACTTTAGGAAATATTTCTTCTTGGATTGCACATGATTTACAAAGTAACGGTCCTGAAATTTCACATTCTATAACTTGCTCAACTGGACTGCATTCTTTATTAAACGGAGTGGCCTGGTTGCAATCGGGAATGTCAGAAAAATTTATGATTGGTGCCAGCGAAGCTTCACTAACTGATTTTACTATCGCGCAAATGCAAGCATTAAAAGTATATTCTAAAGAAAACGATGAATATCCTTGTAAGGCTTTTGACCTAAACAAAACCAAAAACACCATGGTGTTAGGGGAAGCTGCTTCGGTATTTTGTTTAGAGAGTGGATGTAAAGAAAATGCCATCGCTTTTATTGAAGGGGTTGGATATGCAACGGAAGTATTAAAACACAATACCTCGGTGACTACCGATGCTGAGTGTTTTCAAAAATCAATGAAAATGGCATTGGGCACTATTTCTCCAGATGAAATTGACGCTATTGTAATGCATGCACCTGGAACCATTAAAGGAGATCAATCAGAAATTAATGCGATTCAAAAAGTATTTTCTAACAACATACCATTTTTAACTACCAATAAATGGAAACTTGGTCATACGTTTGGCGCATCTGGTTTGTTAAGTTTAGAGTTAGCCGTATTAATGTTACAGCACCAACAACTCATTGATGTTCCTTTTGCTCAACCTCAACAAGTACCTAAAAAACTCACTAAAATATTAGTAAATGCTGTTGGTTTTGGAGGGAATGCGGTTTCTGTTTTAATTACATCAAAAAACACATAAAACTAATTGAAGAAGACAATTCTTCTTCCAGAGAAAAATAAGACTCATAAAATTCCGCTTTCGAAGCGGAATTTTTTATTTTTACCACCACAAACAACTCGAATTTATGACTGAAATTAGACACGATTGGACGAAAGAGGAAATTCTAGAAGTATACAATAAGCCATTAATGGAGCTTTTGTACGAGGCTTCAACTATGCATAGAAAATACCACGACCCAAACACCGTACAGGTAAGTACCTTAATTTCTATAAAAACTGGTGGATGTTCTGAAGACTGTGGATATTGTCCGCAGGCTGCACGTTATCACACCAATGTTGAAGGAAATGATTTAATGACTGTAAACCAAGTTAAGGCACAAGCTTTACGTGCCAAAGAAGGGGGATCGTCAAGAGTTTGTATGGGCGCAGCTTGGAGAAATGTAAAAGACGGACCAGAATTTGACCAAGTGTTAGAAATGGTACGTACTATTAATAAACTAGATATGGAAGTGTGCTGTACCTTAGGTATGGTTACCGAAAACCAAGCAAAACGTTTAGCAGAAGCTGGTTTGTATGCTTATAATCATAATATTGATACTTCAGAAGATTATTATGACGATGTAATTTCTACACGTGCTTTTAAAGATAGAGTAGACACTATTGAAAACGTGCGTAAAACAAATGTAACTGTTTGTTCTGGAGGGATTATTGGTATGGGAGAATCATTAGAAGACAGGGCTGGAATGTTAGAAACCTTAACTCGCTTCTCTCCACACCCTGAGTCTGTACCAATCAATGCATTAGTAGCTGTAGAGGGTACTCCGTTAGAGGAGCAGCCACCTGTAAACATTTTTGAAATGGTTCGTATGGTAGCTACTGCTCGTATTGTATTACCAGACTCACAAGTACGTTTATCAGCAGGTAGAACGCAAATGAGTAGAGAAGGTCAAGCAATGTGTTTCTTTGCTGGAGCTAACTCTATTTTTGCAGGAGATAAGTTATTAACTACTCCAAATCCTGACATCAACGAGGATATGAAAATGTTTGAAGATTTAGGTTTAAACACACAGAAACCTTTCTTTAAACATGAGCAAAGAGAGTCTGTTGAAGCTAAAGATTCTCAATACGAAGCCTTAGGTGAAAAACCAAAATGGACGAGGCCAGATCATAAGATTGAACGTAACGAACAAAAAAAGCAAGAGGCTAAAGAAGTAAGAGCCTAATTAAATAAAAATAACCGTTGAATTAATTCAACGGTTATTTTTTTATCATTTTAATAAATAGTTCCATTCCTTGTCTACCTTCTGATGAGTTATAACAAGACTCCATACTTCCTGTAAAATACGGTGCGAAGTATCTTTCATATTCATTTTTTTTTCCTCCAAAAGGTGGATGGTCTTCATTTAGTACTGCATCAAACAGCAAGCCAACTAGCTTACCTTTTTCAACAAGTAATTCACGTGTTTTTTCAGCATACTTAGGTCTTAACTCTGGATTGATAGCGCAGAAAAAAGTCTGTTCTATAATCAAATCAAAAGTACCTTTTAACTCAAAAAAATCAGCGTGAATTAAATTTTCCTTCGGGAAGCCAGGAACTCTATTTTGAATTCTTTTTAAAGGTTCTTTGGCAATATCAACTACAAAAACATTCTTAAATCCTTTATTAAATAAATACTCCGCCTCGTATGAGTTGCCTCCACCAGGTATTAAAATTCGAAGATTTTTATCTTCTAATTGATCAAAATACTCTTTTAACGGATTAGATATTTTTCCTAAATCCCATCCAGTTTTATTATGTAAGTACTTATTGTTCCAAAATGTTTCTGACAATTCTATCATTTCTTCTTACTTTCATTTTCACAAATTTAGAAATAATATCATGTTTTATGATAAAAGAGCTTAATATCAAAAAAAGCGATGTATAAAACACCGCTTTTTTTATTAAAAGTCAAACCCTATATAAAACTGCCAGACTCTATTTTTGGGTTTATCTTCATCATATATATCATTCAATCCTAAATGGTACCTTACTCCTAAACTTACTCCACTATTTGTTTTAAAACCTCCACCAAAATTCAATCCCCAATCAAAATTTCTAGGATCAAACTCTTTTGAGGTATCATACAGAATAAAGCCACTATCAAAAGTTTCTTTATGTGCTATTGAAAGTCCTATTTGGGGTCCTGCCTCTAAAAAAAAGTTATCAGAAGGATACAGTTTTACCATTAAAGGAAGATTTATATAATCTAACTCTTGCTTATAAGTACCACTTCCATCTATAATTTTATATCCTTGTTGTGAATACAGTAATTCCAATTGAAGTGATACATTATTTCCTATAAATGACTCTCCATAAAAACCTATATGGAAACCATGTAGCTGTTCTGTTTCAGAGTCTCCATTAAAACTCACTGCAGACAAGTTATATCCTCCTTTAATACCAGCTTTGGACTTTTTACTACTATCTTGTGCAACTATAGATGCACTAATCATTGTTATAAATACTATTACTAACTGAATTTTTTTCATTTTTTATCGATTTAATTTTACGATCTACTTTCCACCATTAGCTTGTAAATCTGCTATACATTGGCTATCTAATGTTGGAATTTGATTTGATGAGAATACGTTTCCTATACCTTGACTAGTTTCTGCTGCCCAATACATTAAACAGCTTTCTTCGTTACAATGTTTTGGATGATCTGCATCTTCATGATCTGTCTGCAAAGGAGTTCCTAAATTTGTAAGCCCTAAAATATGTCCGAATTCATGGTGAATTACACTAGATTCTAATAAGCTTCTTTCTGGTTCAAATGCACCATTACTTAGTTCTCTAATAGTTTCTTCAAAGATTACAAATGACGTATTATAATATGCAGTACCTAAAACAAAAGAAGAATCGGAGTCTTTTGAAGATTTACCATTTACAAACAATGCCCAAACCGCTATAGTATTTTGTGTATTATAATAAGTTCTATACTGGTTCTCAATCGCTACAACATCGTTGATTGTATAGACTTCTTTTCCTGTAGCAGGTATTGGTTTCGTATATAATTCTACTCCGTTTGATTTGAAAGTTCTTTCTTCAATAAAGTTTTTAAAATTATTCTTTGCTTCTTCTGTAGGCTCAAAACCTTCAATATAAGCTAGCTCAACAATCATTTTTTTATAACTATTGTCCGATAACAAATCATTTGCTGAGGCTCCTGTAGGCTTTCTGTTCTCTTTTACAGCCTCAGCACTATCATTAATTATTGATTCACTTTCTGTTGAGCATGCCCAAAACAAAACACTGAACAGTAAAACTATAAAAAACTCTTTTCTCATTATTATTCCTTTACCTTACACTTACGTAATTTTAGTATCATTGGTTTTTAAAACTTTAGGCTACTACTAGCGTAGCCATAAAGTTCCAAAATCAACTAACTTAAAAATATTTAATTTTTTATATCTTTTTAAATGTTAATGTTACTGAAGTATCTGTTGTACTTTGTAATGTTAGTAAAGTACTTGTATAAGTAGTTACAATCCATTCGTTATTTAAAGCACTTACAGCTGTTCCGGCTCCAAACTGAACCTCTAAAAGGACTCTTGTATCTGACTCTACATCATATTCTCCTTCAATGTTTTCTAAAGTTGTGTTTACAATATTTCTTACTATTAATTTTCCATCATTAGTAAACTCTATAGTATATGCAGCATATTCTTCCGCTTTTTCCACTCCTGCCTCAATAAAGCTTTCTACCTTAAATTTAGCTTTACTGATAATGGTTTCTAATTCGTCAGCTGCTGCTTCTGCTGCTTCCTCTTCCTCTTCATAAGAAGTACACTCTTCAACAGCATCTTCAAATTCAGAATCGCTATTAATTTCCACAGAACTACCATTACTTAGAGTTACAATTATTGGATACTTCACAGAGAATAACTCGTTTGAATCTAAATTATCCACAAAATTGTACAACTGCTTCTCTGATTCAATTACAACAGTACCTGTTTGCTCTAAGTTAATACCATAGGTTAGCATTGATATTGGAAATTCTATTTTTGCACAAGAGATAGCATCTTCCATTTCATCTGATGCTTCATCACATTTTCTATTTAATTCTTCCAATTCTGTTTGTGAAGTAATAGTTACTTCTGTATAGTTATTTAACTTTACTGTTATTGGAAAATTAAAAACTACGGTATCATCATCATCATTAAACTCGTCCATTATTTCAAGAACTAAACTATAGTCTAGTTCATTTATAATAGTTACTTCTTTACCATTTACAGTTGCTGTCACTGGAAACAATAACTCAGCACATGAATTTCCATCTAAAAAATCATCTTCTGATCCATCGTTCATACCTGTTCTTTTATACTTCTTTGCCGTTTCAGAAGTTGGGGTATTTGCATTTGGATTTGTACCTACTTGTTCATTTTCTTCTGATTGACATGAGGTAAAAATTGTCAAAGCAGCTAATGCAAGTATGGTTATTAATTTTATCGTTTTCATCTTAATAAATTTTAATTTTTTAAACATTTGTTTTTTGAGCTCTTTCTGTCCTTTAGAAAACTATAAATCGTTTTACCCTACCTTTGTTTTCGATTTTTTTTCTATTTTAACTCTATAAAAGCATTCATATGACTAAAAAATCACTGTGTAATGAGGAAGATTTTAACGCGTTTTACAAAGCTAATATTCAATTCGTTACCAACTTCTCATCTTATAAATCTAACGATAAAGATACTGCCCTAGATTTAATACAAGAAGCTTTTTTAAAAATGTGGGAAAAATGTTCAGAAATATCATATGAAAAAGCAAAATCGTACTTATTCACCAGTGTAAACAACCTTTTTTTAAACAAATTAAAGCATGAAAAAGTTGTTTTAAACTATGCTAAAAACGCTCCTTATTTGGATATAAATAATCAAAATCCAGAATATTTATTAGAAGAAGAAGAATTTAAAAACAAATTAAAAAATGCTGTCGAAAATTTAACAGAGGCTGAACGAGAAGTTTTTTTAATGAATAGAATAGACGGTAAAAAATATCGAGAAATTGCTGAGTTACTAAATATCTCGCAAAAAGCCGTTGAAAAAAGGATGTCATCAGCATTAAAAAAATTGAAATCAAAAATAGAATTATTGTAAGGGTAGGGAAATTTACTTCTTTATTGTCTAAAAGTTAGTTAAGCACAAAATGAAAGATGAACAATACATATTAAAATGGTTAAACGGAGAAATCTCCGATGAAGAACTGTCTCTATTAAAGCAAGATAAAAACTTTAAAAATCTTGAGAAAATAGCACATTATTCTTCTCACATAGAAACTCCTAAAGTGGATATTGAAAAGGCTCTTAAAGAGTTTGAACTAAAAAAAGCTACTTCTAAAAAAAGCAAGGTTATCCCATTAAGTTATAAGAACTTTTATAAATATGCTGCAGCTATTATTGTTTTACTAGTTTCTTCTTATTTCTTACTTTTCAATAATTCAGTAAACTTTAGTACGCAATATGCAGAAACAAAAACCTTTAACTTACCAGACGAATCTGAAGTGATTTTAAATGCAAATTCTACTGTATCTTTCAACAAAAAGGATTGGAAAAACAGTAGAGACATACAACTTAAAGGAGAAGCTTTTTTTAAAGTCAAAAAAGGAAATTCTTTCACCGTAAATACTTCTGTTGGAAAAGTTACTGTTTTAGGAACCCAATTTAACGTTAAAGAAAGAAAGAATTATTTTGAAGTAAAAACCTACGAAGGTTTAGTTAGTGTAAACTACAACAACTCACTAATTAAATTAGCTAAGGGGAAAATATTTAAGGTTATAAATGGTAAAATTGACACTTTAAATACTTTTAATATTAATCATAAATCTTGGTTACAAGATGAGTCTAATTTTAAAAGTACTCCTTTCCAATTTGTGCTAGACGATTTACAAAACCAATATGGTTATGTTATAAAAACTAAAGATGTTAATTTAGAGCAGCTTTATACTGGTGGTTTTACTCATAAAGACATAAATATAGCGCTGCAAGCAGTTACAATTCCTTTGCAGTTATCGTATAAAATAGAAGGAAAAAACATTACTATTTACAAGAATGGTCAATAAAAAAACTACCTTTTTATTTCTTTTCCTATTTACCTTTGCTATCAAAGCACAGGATGTTATTAGCAAAACTTTACTGAAAGATGTCTTAATTGAAATTGAAAAAAAGCATCAGGTAACTTTTACGTATTCCGATAAGGATTTAGAAAATGTATACATTGCCAAACCCAATGATAGTTTATCATTATCTGAAACCATAAACTACTTAGAGTCTGTTACCATCTTTAATTTTAAAATTTTAGATAATCGGTTTATTACTGTATCATACTTGGAAAAGAAAATTCCTATTTGTGGAACGGTAGTAGACAGTAACACACTTGAACCATTGGCTTTAGCTACTATCTTAGTTAATAATACTAGTAATGGAACTACATCTAATACTAACGGTGAATTCAATATCAACTCAGTTCCTGCAAATGCAAACATTATTATTTCTTACGTTGGATACAAACCTATTATACTACCGGCCAAAGATTTATTCTCTCAAAACTTGTGTAAAGAAATACACTTAGAAAGTTTGTCAGAAGAATTATCAGAAGTAATTATTCCTAATTTTTTAACTACTGGTCTTCAAAAAAACATTGATGGAAGTACCGTTTTAAAAACTAAAAAATTCGGAATTCTTCCAGGTTTAATAGAACCTGACATTTTAAAAACAATTAAAGTACTTCCTGGTGTAGAAAGTGTGAATGAAAGTGTATCGAACATTAATGTGCGAGGTGGAACAAACGATCAAAATTTAATGCTTTGGGATGGAATTAAGATGTACCATACGAGTCATTTTTTTGGTTTAATTTCTGCATATAACCCATATTTAACAGAAAAAGCTACAGTTACCAAAAATGGCACTAGTACAAAGTTTAGCGATGGTGTTTCCAGTACCGTCAACATGCAAACCACCAACAAAATTACTCACACATTCTCTGGAGGAGCTGGTTTTAATTTGTTAAGTGCAGACGCTTTTTTACAGGCACCTATAACTAAAAAACTCGAAATTCATGCCTCAGCAAGAAGATCTTATACCGATTTTTTTAATACCCCAACCTATGACAAGTATTTTAGTAGAAGCTTTCAAGAAAACTCTATAGCTTCCAACAAAGAAAATGAAGCCTCAACTGATTTCTATTTCTATGATTACTCTTTTAAAGTGTTATACGACATCAATAAAAATCATTCATTAAGAGCTAATTTAATAAGTATAAAAAATAACTTAGAATACACAGAAGAATATACAAACAATGACTCAACAGTAGAAGAAAACAGTAATTTAAAACAAGAGAATCTTGGGGCTAATATTAGTTGGAATGCCAATTGGTCGCCCAAATTTTCTACAGAATTCTCTACTTTTATTTCTGATTATAAAATAAATTCATCAGACTTTAATAGAGAGACTGATCAATTTCAAACTCAATTCAACAATGTTTTAGAATCTGAAATTAGGTTTATTGCTAATCATCATTTTTCAGCTGTTTTTCAACTTACAAACGGTGCTGTTTTTAATGAAATAGGTGTTGCCAACAAAACAACTGTTAATGCTCCTACATTTTCTAAATCTGTAAAAGAAGTTTTACTTAAATCTGCTCTTTTTTCTGAGGTAGTTTATCGTAAAAATAACACTTATGCTAGAGTAGGTTTTCGTGCTAATTATTTTCACGATTTTAATAAACTTATCATAGAACCAAGGATTAACTTAAGACAACAACTTTATAATAGTCTATTTTTAAAATTAGAAGGAGAGTTTAAAAATCAAACAACTGCACAGAAGATAGATTTTCAAGATAACTTTTTAGGTATAGAAAAAAGAAGGTGGGTTTTGGCTGACGATGATCAAACACCTATTATTAAAAGTAAGCAACTATCTTTTGGGGCAGAATATTCAAAAAACAACCTACAAATAGATCTTACTGGTTTTTATAAGTTTGTTAATGGTATTACTGTTGCCAATCAAGGTTTTTATAACAATGTCCAAACACTAAATTCTATAGGAGACTACAAAGTAAAAGGTGTTGAGTTTTTAATTAATAAAAAAACTAAAAAATTTAGCAGTTGGTTGAGTTACACCTTTGCTGAAAATAATTATACATTTAAAACTTTTACACCTGATACTTTTCCTAGTAGTTTAGATATTACACACTCTTTTAGTAGTGCTATTAACTATAACATTACCAACAATGTTAAACTCTCTTTAGGTGCTATTTTACGTTCAGGTACCCCATATACAGAACCTGTTAAAGACAATGAGACCATTCAAGATGGTAATAGAGTTATTGTAAACTATGATACTCCAAACAAAGAAAGGCATCCTAATTTCTTCAGAATTAATGCTTCTGGAAGCTATAATTTTAATCTTACAAAAAATCTAAAATCAACTATAAGAGTTGGTTTCACTAATATTAGCAACAGAAAAAATATTATAAACACCTATTATGTTGTTGATGAAAACAACACTGATAATGCTAAGGAGATAAATACTTACGCATTACCCTTTACACCAAATATTAGTTTCAGAGTTAATTTTTAAAATCCGCTCATGGTTTGACTTAATTTTTAACATTGTTAACTCAAAAAAACATCATAACATTTTCTTAACTTTGCTTCTCGAAAAAATTGAATGTATGGGATTACAGTTGCAACAAATAGACAGAGTAGAAACCATTACTAAAGAAGACTTTATAAAAAACTACTTTAAACCTCAAAAACCTGTAGTTATTGAGCGTTTTATTGAAGACTGGCCAGCTTACTCTAAATGGTCTTTAGAGTATATGAAAGAAGTAGCTGGCGATAAAACAGTTCCGTTATATGATGACAGGCCTGTAGATTATAAAGACGGTTTTAATGAACCTCACGCAACCATGAAAATGAGTGAATATGTAGATTTACTAAAACGTGAACCTACTAAATTCAGGATTTTCTTATGGAATATTTTAAAAGAAGTACCTCAATTACAAAAAGACTTTACCTTTCCCGATTTTGGTTTGCGTTTAATGAAAGGATTGCCAATGCTATTTTTTGGCGGACGAAATTCTTATACATTTATGCACTACGATATTGACTTAGCTAATATTTTTCATTTTCATTTTGAAGGAAAAAAGAGATGTATTTTGTTTGACCAAAAACAGAATAAATTCTTGTATAAAATTCCGCATTCGTTAATTACTCGTGAAGATATTGACTTTAACGACCCCGATTTTGAAAAATGGCCTGCCTTAAAAAAGGCTAAAGGTCATATTGCTGAATTAGAACATGGTAATGTATTGTATATGCCTGAAGGATACTGGCATTACATGCGTTATGTAACCCCTGGTTTTTCTATGAGTTTACGTGCTATTGCTCGCAATCCTAAAAACTTAGGAAAAGCTGTTTACAATGTATTTATTATGCGTACAATCGATAATATTATGCGTCGTATTAAAGGTCAGAAATGGATTGACTGGAAAAACGAACAAGCCATCGTTAGAACCAATAAAGCTAATAATATTGCATCATAAAAAAAGCGCCAATAGGCGCTTTTCTTTTATCTTTATTTTCCAAAGAGTCTTTGAAAAAAACTCTTGGTTTTAGTTTTGGTTTCTTGAAATCCTTCGTTAGTATCTTCTGCAAAATCGGCCATATGTTCACTCGCCTCTCCTGCTACTTCTGAAGCTTTTTCAGTGATATTTTCTAACACTTCTTTGGCTTCGTTTGTTAATTCATTTGCTTTTTCTTTAGCTTTTTGAATTGATTCATCGGAAATAATTTCTTCAACTTTTTCTTTTACATCTTCAACTATATCTACCAAATGTTCACCTGTTTCTCCAACCAACTCACTAGCTTTCTCCGTTATGTTATCCATAACTTCTTTTGCTTTGTTTAAGGTATCCTTTGTGTTTTTAGTGTCAGACATAGTAAAAATATTAAAAAAGAACGTTTAGAACCAACCTCTATGGTTAACTTGATAAGTATCTACAAACTCTTCGTCAGATTTTGTTAAATAGATGATTCCTTCAATAAAAGGAATAATTCCTGCAAAACCACAAGTTATAATTGAAGCAATAATTTGTATAATTCCTTCTTTGGTATACCCTAATACAAATTTATGTATACCAATTGAACCTATTAAAATTGCTAAAATACCTGCTAATACACGTTTACTTTCTTGATTAGGAACAGTATTCCCGTTTTCATCAATTACATTCATTTTTTTATTTTTTTATTTATTAGACGGTGCTAAATTTATAAAAAAGCTTCGTCTTTTGGCTCCCATAACTCAATTTTATTTCCGTCTAAATCTACAATCCATCCAAACTTTCCATAATCATACTCCTCTATTTTATCCATCACTGCAACACCATTTTCTTTCAACTCCTCTAACAACTCTACCAAATTTTCTACTCGATAATTAAACATAAAATCTTTTCTAGAGGGTTCAAAATAGTTTGTATCTTTTGCAAACGGACTCCATTGGGTAGACGCCTTTTTCCCTTCGTTATCCTTCCACCAAAACGTACATCCCCAATCATCAGTATTAAAACCTAAGTTATTTTTATACCAGTCTTTCGTTGCTTTCGGGTCTTCTGTTTTAAAAAAAACTCCTCCTATTCCTATTACTTTACCTTTTTTCTTCATTTTATTTCTTTTTTACGACTGATTCATACATAGAAATCCATTCATCTACAGTTATTTTTGTACATAATTCTGCAACTAATTCATACGGAATATCATCCAGTTTTTTAAAACGAATACAGCTTTTTCCCATGTCTAATTTCCTTTTTGAATACTTAGGATACTCTGCCACAAACCAATCATATAACTCTTCATGAGCATAAATTCCGCTATGATATAGGTTTATTGAGTTTTTTTGTGAAGCTAAGTTCATAAAAGGAAGTGGTAATTTAGAATCGCAATGATAACCTTCGGGGTATTTTGAGTGCGGAACATAATACCCAATCATATTATAATTGATTCCTTCTTCAAATCCTTCAGGCAGATTTTCATTGATTAGCTTGCGAAGCTTTTGTAAAACTTCTTGTCGTTCTTCTGGAACCTGAGAAATATATTCTTCTACTGTAGCTACTTCATATTTCATGTTACATGATTTAGAAGTATCAAGTTAGCAAAATTTTTCTCGATAATCGAGTATTAAAAATTCTTATTCTCTTTAACTAAAATTTCTCACTGCGATAGTTTTCTTTGATTTTATCTACAATAGTTTGTGCTAGCTTTTCTTTACTTTCTATAGTCCAACCTGCAACATGAGGAGAAAGTAACACATTTTCTGCATTAATTAAATATCGTAATGCTGGTGGCACTACTTCAATTTCTTGATTTGTAAATAGGTTTTCGAACGATTTTTTCTCGTATTCTAATACATCTAACCCTGCTCCTAAAACTTTTCCTAACTGTAAAGCCTCAACCAAATCTTTTGTTACTACCGATTTTCCTCGAGCTGTATTTAACAACCAAAAAGGTTTTGAAAAACTATTAATAAAGTCTGAGTTCACCATTTTTATGGTAAGTTCTGTTTGTGGGGTATGTAAACTTAAAACATCCGCTTTTTCTTGTAATTCTTTTAAAGAAACTTGTTGAGCATTTTTATCACCTATAGCTGACTTAATATCATAGCAAATCACTTCAACATCGAAACCTCGGAGTTTTTTGGCAAAGGCTTTCCCCATATTTCCATAACCGATGATTCCCACCGTTTTTCCGTCCAATTCTATCCCTCTATTTTCTTCTCGCAACCATTTACCTTCTCGTACTTCTTTATCTGCTTTATTAAGCTTATTAAATAAAGAAAGTAACATTCCTAAGGTATGCTCTCCTACTGCGTTTCGATTTCCTTCTGGTGCTGATATTAAGTCTACTCCTTTCTTTTCAGCATAATCACAATCAATGTTTTCTAAACCAGCTCCTACTCGTCCTATAAACTTAAGATTTGTTGCTTTATCTAAAAATTGTTTATCTATAGTAAATCGACTACGAATAACAATTCCTTCATACTGATGAATTACCGTTTCTATTTCTAATTTTGAAGAAGTATAGTCTTCATAATTCTCAAACCCCAAATCATTTAATTGATTTATTAAAAGAGGGTGATTGGTATCTAAATGAAGTATTTTCATTAAAATAGATTATTAGATGGTTGGATATTTAAAATTTTTGATAGTTGTATTTAGCTTAATGTTGAATTGAATTCAGACATCATTTTCACTACACTCATTAAAGTTTCTGTATAATTTTCTAAATCAGTTTTAGAGATAAACCCCAAATCATAACTAAGTAACAATTGAGTTTCAACCTCATAACATGGACCTAATGCAATTACCAAAAATCTAGAAAAATCTTTATTGGATATTCTTGAGCAACCTTCAGCTATATTTGAAGGAATAGATATTGATACGCTTCTGAATTGAGATACTAATCCGTATTTTTCATCTTCAGGAAATTTTGATGTGAGTAAATAAATGTCTTTGCAAAAAGACCTGTGCTCACTTGCCAAAATTTAAATTCCTTATATCTATGCATCTCTTAACTTCTAGAAATCGAATAATCCAACTATCTAAAAATTTAAATTAATATTGTTCTTCTTCGTTTGGAAAGTCTTGACTTTTTACGTCAGTAATATACTGCTCAAAAGCATTGGTCATTTCTGTATGCAAATCTAAATATCTACGTAAGAAACGAGGGTTGAATTCATGTGTCATTCCTAACATATCATGCATTACCAATACTTGTCCATCTACACCTGCTCCTGCTCCAATTCCTATCACTGGAATCGTTAAAGCTTCAGCAACTTTTTGTGCTAACTTCGCTGGCACTTTTTCCAACACGATAGCAAAGCATCCTAACTTTTCTAACATTAACGCATCTTTCATCAACTTCTCCGCTTCTTCTTCTTCTTTTGCTCTTACTGTGTAAGTTCCGAACTTATAAATAGATTGAGGGGTCAATCCTAAATGTCCCATTACAGGTATACCTGCATTTAAAATTCGTTTGATAGAGTCTTTTATTTCTTTACCTCCTTCTAATTTTATAGAATGTGCTCCACTTTCTTTCATGATTCTAATAGCAGAACGCAATGCTTCTTTAGGATCTGATTGATAGCTTCCAAAAGGTAAATCAACCACTACCAAACAGCGATCAATTCCTCTAACTACAGAACTTGCATGATATATCATTTGATCTAATGTAATGGGTAAGGTAGTTTCGTGACCCGCCATTACATTGGATGCTGAATCTCCTACTAAAATTACATCTATTCCTGCACCATCAACAATTTTTGCCATGGTATAGTCGTAGGCTGTAAGCATTGAAATTTTTTCTCCATTGGCTTTCATTTCAACAAGAGATTTAGTGGTAATTCTTTTATATTGTTTTTTTGCTACAGACATTTCTTTTATTTTATGGATTGTAAAAATACATAATTATTCAATGGTTTTATTTATTCTAGACTTAGAAGCATTGTGTTTTTGGCTTTTTAAGCTAGTTAATCTTCTGTTAATTAAACTTTAGCCGTTTATTTTTTTAATAGTTTTACCTAGCCAAACTAAACTAACATGCAAAAAATTTTTACCTTATTAATTGTTTTTGTGCTTACAACTGTGGTAAGTGCTCAAGAAAACTCAGAAGAAAAGGCCATTAAAAAAACGATTGAGACCTTTTTTGAAGGATTACATAAAGGAGACAGTACACTTGTAAGTGCCACACTTAATTCTACAATTAAAATTCAAACTACCTTTACCAACAAAGAGGGTAAGAATGTTCTGGTTACTGAAAGTAAAACCAAGCTACTTACCAATATTGCTAATAAAAAACCAGCACATACTTATTTAGAAAAATTAGTATCCTGGGATATAAAAATTGATGGGAATTTAGCTTCTGTTTGGACTCCTTATGAATTTTACCTAAACGAAAAGTTTAGCCATTGTGGAGCCAATTCTTTTCAGCTTTTCAATAATAATGGGAAATGGGAAATCATATATTTAGTTGATATGAGACGTAGAGCTAATTGCAACGTTCTTAAACAGTAATTACTATGAAAAAAGTTGGATACCTCTTTTTGTTTATTTCTTGTGTTAGTTTTGCACAAAAACCTCAATTATTCCTTCCCGAGTTATTTAATGAGCTACCTAATATCAGGGATATTTCAATCAGTAAAAATCAAAATGAATTTTATTTTACTATTGAAACTTATTTAAAAGAGTATTCTTTTATTGCCTACTCTAAAAAAATAAATGGCAAATGGCAAAAACCGAAGGTAGCGAGTTTTTCAGGTCAATACAAAGACTTAGAACCTTTTTTGACTCCTGACGGATTACAGCTATTCTTTGCTTCTAATAGAAAAAATAATGACTCTGGAGAAGTGAAAAAAGACATGGATATTTGGTATGTAACACGAAAATCCTTGTCCAGTAATTGGTCTGAACCTATAAATATTGGTTCGCCAATAAACACGCCTGCGGATGAATTTTATCCTTCAGTGACAAAAAAAGGGGATTTATTTTTTACAGCAGAATATGAAAACTCTAAGGGTAAAGAAGATATTTATGTAAGTAGGTTTATTAATGGTGTTTACACCAAACCTGTTTCTCTTAATTCTGGAGTAAACTCTGAAAAATATGAGTTTAATGCTTTCGTAGCACCTGATGAAAGTTTTATAATTTTTACTTCGTATGGCAGAAAAGATGATTTAGGTAGCGGAGATTTGTACATTAGTAAAAAAGGGAGTAATAACAAATGGCTTCCAGCAGAACATTTAACAAATCTCAATTCAAAAAAACTGGACTACTGTCCTTTTGTAGACCTTGTAAATAATAAAATTTATTATACAACCAGCAAAAGTAACATTTCAAATAAATTAACTAAAAAGAGAAATTTTAACGAAATAATAGACTTCATTAAAAACAGCCCGAATGGACTAAGTAGAATTTATGTTACTAATTTCCACAAAAAATAACTTATCTTTGATTCAATGAATCTAACAAATCCTTCAAATACTTTAGCCCCCGATAAATGGGTAGACAATTATGCTGATTACTTATTTAATTATGCTGTTGCGCGTGTAAACAACTCCAATGTTGCTAAAGATTTGGTACAAGAAACTTTTTTTGCAGGGTTAAAATCTGCAAAAAATTTTGAGGGAAAGTCTACAGAACGTACATGGTTAGTTTCAATTTTAAAAAGAAAAATAATCGACTACTATCGAAAAATAAACTCAAAAAAAGGGCAGGCAGAAGTACGAATGAGTTTTTATGATAGTGGAGAAAATGAAGGTAGCTGGATTGAAGAACGCGTACCACAAACTTGGGGTAACGATGCTGATAAAGACATTGAAAATGAAGAATTAAAGAGTCAGCTAGATAAATGTATTGATAATCTACCTGAAAAATACGCCATGGTGTTTAAAATGAAAACCATACAACAGTTTGAAACAGAAGACATTTGTAAGGAACTTGATATTTCTCCGTCAAACCTATGGGTTATTATTCATAGAGCCAGAACACAATTGAGAAGCTGTATGGAAAAAAACTGGTTTAATAAATAAAAAAAATGTTTAAATTTTTTAAAATTACATGCGACGAAGCTACCACCATTTGCGACAAAAGTCAATATGGAGAGGCTACTACGTATGAAAAATTACAACTTAATTGGCATTTATTTGTTTGTAAGGTATGTGCTTTATACTCTAAGCAAAATAAAAAAATGTCTCAAATTTTGAACGTAAAAACTCTTAGTTGTAATAAAGATAAAGTTTGCTTATCTAGTAAAGACAAAGAAGAATTAAAAGAACAATTAAGTAAACTTAATTAGACAATTTTGGTTTTTTTAAAAACCATTTTTTGATTTTTTGTTAGATTGAAACGGAATTTATTATAGTGATAAATTCCGTTTTTTTTAATTTTGCACACTAAAACGTTTTACATGCATTTTTTACCTGAAAAATTAGACAATTATGTTGTTACCCATTCTCAATCTGAGCCTAAACTATTACAAGAATTAAGTAGAGAAACTTGGCAAAAAGTATTAAATCCTCGTATGTTAAGTGGTGCTTTTCAAGGAAGGGTTTTAGCTATGCTTTCTAAATTAATCCGCCCCAAATCAATTTTGGAGATAGGTACTTACACTGGGTATTCTGCTTTGTGTTTAGCTGAAGGATTATCTAAAGAAGGAAAACTTTATACAATTGATAAAAATGAAGAATTAGAGGAGCTTCAACATAAATATTTTCAAAAATCTGACTATAAAAATCAAATAACACAGTATGTTGGTAATGCTATAGATATTATTCCCACTATCGATTCTAAATTTGATTTGGTATTTATAGATGCTGATAAGTCTAATTATGTAAATTATTTTCATCTAATCATTGAAAAAATGAATAAAGGTGGGGTTATTTTATCTGACAATGTCTTATGGAGTGGAAAAGTTGTTGAAGAACTAGATCCTAAAGATACCGACACTAAAGTTCTTTTAGAGTATAATAGACTTTTAAATGAAGATAATCGCTTAGAAACGGTGTTATTACCCATACGAGATGGCTTAACAATTAGTAGAGTTTTATAAAATAAAAAAGCAACCTTAGTAGGCTGCTTTTTTATTTTATAGCTATGTCCCGTCCTAAAATAGGTTGACTCACTATAAAAAAAGTTTAATTATGAGTTAATCTTTCTACAATAAACAACTCCTTTGTGTAATCTTCAATAAATGCATCTATTTGACATTTTTCTATCCCCGGTACACAAATAATGTGAGCCATATCGTTTTCTGAAGCCAATTGGTATTTTTTACACAAAGCATTAGATGGTTTTTCTAACACCACTGTAAGTGCTTCATTATTTCTCCATGCATTAACTCCTATCTCTCTTAATTTCATCTCAGTATAAGCCGCAAGTTCTTGTGATTTTCTTGCTCTGGCTACCAACCCTTCTTTTCCGTGCTTTTCTATAAAAGCCCATAAGAGTAGAGGTGTTAATCCATTTCTTGAACCTGTAATTGTCGTATCTAAGGTTCCAACATACGAAACCGAATTTACAATTCTATTTCTGTGCTTGCGTTTTGCCAAAACTATTCCACACGGTATGGGGCCTCCAATAAACTTATGTCCAGATATAGAAATACTATCAATTCCTTCTGCAAAATCAAACTTTGGTTTTGGCGTAACAAAAGGAGCAATGCATCCTAAAAATGCCGCATCACAATGAATATAGTAATCTTTAATAGCATATTTTTTAATAATACTTTTTATTTTGTCTAAATCATCTACAGCCTCAGTCATGGTTGTACCTATATTTAAAAAGAAAATTGCAGGTTTATCTCTATGAAGCGTTATTAGACTTTCTAAGTCATTATAATCGATCTCTCCATTCTCCTGACTTCTTACAACAATATTCTTTAAATTTAATAGATGCAAATTCTTTTTAACACTATAATGTGTAGACTCGCTATAATATACTACTGGATTGTTAAAACTCTCTCTTGCTAAATACAAACCGTAAAGATTTCCTTCTGTTCCTCCGTTAGTAACATACCCCCACACATCATTCGTTGAAGATGATAAAATGTTAGCAAAAAAACCAACAACCTCTTTTTCTACATCTTTTGTGTCTATTGACAACGTTGAAGGAGATTCTGGATCTCCCACATTATTAATGCATAAATTTAAAAAAGGCGCAAATTCACTGTAGTTAAAATCTTTGGCTAAAGGATAACCTAAAAAGTTAGATGAAGCCTCACTAATTCTGTCATAAATTTCTTTTATTCTACTCATACTTACCTAGTTTAAATATTATTAAGTTACTTAACAAATATACTTTTAAAGAATAAAAAACCAGACAGCACGTTATAATAAAGAAAAAATAACTATTTTTAAATCATTAACAGGAACAAAATCTATTTCCTGTCTTAAAACTATTTTAAAACAGAAAAACTTACCATGAATCAGCTAGATAATGTAGATAAAAAGCTATTAGAAGAATTACAAAAAGATTGTAAACAATCTATAAAACAACTAGCCAACAAAGTAAACCTTTCTATTACTCCAACTCATGAGCGAATAAAAAAAATGGAACTAAATGGAATTATAGATAAGTATGTTGCTTTGTTAAACTTAGAAACTATTGATAAGAGCTTAATTGTATATTGTCAAGTAACTCTTGTTAAGCATCAAGAAACCGCTTTTAAAGAGTTTGAAGAGTATATGTTTAAAATAGATGAAATTGTAGAAGTTTCATATATAGCTGGAGTTTATGATTTTTTATTAAAAGTTGTTTTAAAGGACATGAATGAATACCAGGATTTTGTATTAAAAAAATTGTCGCAATTAGAAGTCATTTCAAACATTCAAAGTTCATTTGTTATGAAACAGGTAAAAAACACCACAAAAATAAAAATGGTGTAATTTTATATAAAACTACACCATTTTTATTTATTCTTAACGGTTTCTTTTTATCGGTCCCGTGAAATCGTCAATATTGTCTTTTACTTCGTTTACTTCCTTGTTTATATCTCTAACAAAGTCTGTGTCTATACCTTGTTTTTTTGCACTGTCATTAATCTCTCGTTTAATATCATTTGTAGCATCTTTAATTTGACGCATACCTTTGCCTAGTCCTCTAGCTATTTCAGGAATTTTATCTGCCCCAAATAACATGACTACTATTAACAAGATTACAAAAATCTCAGGTCCACCAATAAATAAAAATATTCCATTCATTACTGCAAAGATAATTAAATTCGACTTCCTATACTTTGTTGAACTAAAAAAAGCAACCAAAATTTGGTTGCTTTTAATTTTATAGTGATAAGTGCATATTAATCTGCAAGAATAATTGCTTTATTATCTTTCATTTCTATAGTTCCAGATTTAATTTTTAAAGTTAGTACTTTATCATCTTCTGGTAATCTTTCAATACTTCCATGTAAATCATCAAAAACTAAATGCTCTTGAGTATGTACGTGTACCTTTACTCTTCCTTCATTTAAAATAGACACCACAGGGGCGTGATTATTTAACATTTGGAACTCTCCATTTACACCTGGTACGACTACTGAGTCAACTTCTGATGAAAACAAGATAGCTTCTGGTGTTACAATTTCTAAATACATATTTTAATGCTTTAGGGCTTTAAGCTAGTGCTTAAGGCAATTAATTATGCTTCTGCTAACATTTTCTCTCCAGCATCAATCGCTTCTTGAATTGACCCTTTTAAGTTGAATGCTGCTTCAGGATACTTATCTAATTCACCATCCATAATCATGTTAAATCCTTTGATAGTATCTTTAATATCTACCAATACACCTGGAATTCCTGTAAATTGCTCTGCTACGTGGAATGGTTGAGATAAGAAACGTTGTACACGACGTGCTCTGTGAACTACCAATTTATCTTCCTCAGATAATTCTTCCATACCTAAGATGGCAATAATATCTTGTAATTCTTTATAACGTTGTAAAATTTCTTTTACTCTTTGTGCACAATTATAGTGCTCATTTCCTAAAATATCAGCAGTTAAAATTCTTGAAGTAGAATCTAACGGGTCTACTGCTGGGTATATACCCAACTCGGCAATCTTACGAGATAATACTGTAGTTGCATCTAAGTGAGCAAATGTTGTAGCTGGTGCTGGGTCTGTTAAATCATCCGCAGGTACGTAAACCGCTTGTACAGATGTAATAGATCCTTTCTTTGTAGAAGTAATACGTTCTTGCATTGCTCCCATCTCTGTTGCTAATGTTGGTTGGTATCCTACTGCTGATGGCATACGTCCTAATAAAGCTGACACCTCAGAACCTGCTTGTGTAAAACGGAAGATGTTATCTACGAAGAATAACACATCTTTTCCTTGTGCTTCACCAGCTCCGTCACGGAAATACTCGGCAATTGTTAATCCAGATAATGCTACACGAGCACGTGCTCCTGGTGGCTCATTCATCTGACCAAATACGAAAGTAGCTTTAGAATCTCTCATTCCTGGTTTATCAACTTTAGATAAATCCCATCCTCCATCTTCCATAGAGTGCATAAAATCATCACCGTATTTGATAATTCCAGATTCTAACATCTCACGTAATAAATCGTTTCCTTCACGAGTTCTTTCACCTACACCAGCGAATACAGATAAACCTCCGTGTCCTTTTGCAATGTTGTTAATTAACTCCTGAATTAATACAGTTTTTCCTACTCCTGCACCTCCAAATAATCCAATCTTACCTCCTTTAGCATAAGGCTCAATTAAATCGATTACTTTAATCCCTGTAAATAGTACTTCGGTAGAAGTTGATAATTCTTCAAATTTTGGTGCTTGACGGTGAATTGGCAAACCTGCTTCACCTTCTTTAGGTAAATCTCCTAATCCATCAATCGCATCACCTGTTACGTTAAATAAACGACCGTAGATATCATTACCTATTGGCATTTGAATTGGGTTACCAGTAGCAATTACTTCTTGCCCTCTTTGTAAACCGTCAGTTGCATCCATAGAAATGGTACGAACTGTATCTTCACCAATGTGTTGTTGAACTTCTAAAACTAAAGTTGAACCGTCTGCTTTTTTAATTTCTAACGAATCATAAATCTTTGGCAATTCAGCACTTTCTGTATTAAACTCAACATCGATTACTGGACCAATAATTTGAGAAACTTTACCTGTTATTGTAGACATTACTATATGTAATTAAAGTTATTTTATTTACTATATGAGTTTTAACTCCTTTTTTCAAGGTGCAAAGGTAATTTTTTTAGCGGAATTTAAAAAACCTTTCGAAGTATTTTTCCATAAAAAAAAGCCTCACATTAGTGAGGCCTTTATTGATGTTATGATTGTAATTAAATTACTTTACTAATTTAATCTCAACACGTCTGTTTTCAGCTCTACCAGCTCTTGTTTTGTTATCAGCGATTGGGTAGTCTTCACCAAATCCAGCAGAAGTTAATCTTTTTGAATCAATTCCTCCTTTTACAACTAAGTAATCTAAAACAGCTTTAGCTCTTTTTTCAGATAATCTTTGGTTTAAAGAATTAGATCCTGAACTATCAGTATGTCCTTGGATGCTAAAGTTAGCTTTAGGATATTCCTTCATAATTCCAGCGATTAAATCTAATTTACCAGTAGTACCAGTTCTAAAAGTAGATTTTCCTGAGTTAAAGTAGATAGCTCTTGCGAACTCGTTTAATTTCTTAACCGCTTCTTCTTTGATTACTACTTCAGGACATCCGTTGTTAGATGCTACACCTGCTTCGTTTGGACATTTATCGTCTTTGTCTAATACTCCGTCTCCGTCAGTATCTGGCCAAGGACATCCGTTGTTAGCAGCTGGACCAGCAGTGTTTGGACACTTATCTTTTCCGTCTACAACACCGTCTCCATCAGCATCAGGACAACCGTTGTTAGCTTTAGTTCCTTTTTCAGTTGGACAAGCATCATCTTTATCAGCGATACCATCACCATCAGCATCAGGACAACCGTTTAATGCAGCTAAACCAGCAACTTCTGGACATGCATCATCAGAATCTTTGATTCCGTCTCCGTCTGTATCAGGACATCCGTTGAATTCTTTTAAACCAGCAACTTCTGGACATGCATCATCTTTGTCATATACTCCGTCTCCGTCAGTATCTTTTCCTCCGAACTTAAATACTAAACCAATTGAGTGTTGGAAGTGATCTTTTACTTTATCAGCAAATTCTTTCTTTCCACCTGTTTGGAAGTTTAAACCTAAGTTTTCGTTGAACCATACGTTGAATCCAGCACCAGCATTTAACATACCTTCTCCTTCATCAGCTAATGAAGTATAACCTCCACCAACGTATACATAAGGATCCCACCAACCAGTGTTACCAATAATGTTGTTAACGTCATACTTTACGTTAGCATCGATTGCCCAGTAAAGCTCATCCATATCATCTTCTGTACGGAAAGTTTCAATTTTATTTAACGATCCTGCTAATTGTAATGTAAACCCATCGCTTAAGTATCTATCAACAGTTACTCTTGAAATTGATGGTAAGATATTCCAGTCACTAGTACCGATGTAATCTTTAGCATAATCTCCAAAATCTGAAGGGATCCTAACGTCTACTGCGTTAACCCCGAAACCAACCGCCCAAGGGTTGTCTGAATCCTGTGCGCTAACGTTTACAGCAGCAAACGCAAATAAAGCCATCACAGCTAATTTTAATTGTTTCATTATTAAAAATTTAAATTAAAAGTTCGTTTATATATTACGCAAATGTAAGTTGTTAAAACTTATTTACAAAAACAAATCTACAAAAACTTACAACAAAAGCAAGTTTTTGAACAAGATATTTATATCACTTTTAGTTCCTTTCCTACCTGAATAAATGCGTTAA
Organism: Tenacibaculum sp.; assembly: GCF_048269885.1. Taxonomy (NCBI): domain Bacteria; kingdom Pseudomonadati; phylum Bacteroidota; class Flavobacteriia; order Flavobacteriales; family Flavobacteriaceae; genus Tenacibaculum; species Tenacibaculum sp. The sequence continues at coordinate 92,725 of NZ_JBLWTZ010000014.1, forward strand.
TTGCCTTGTCTAAATGTTCTTTTTCATGAGCAGCTGATAATTGTACTCGAATTCTTGCTTGCTCTTTTGGAACCACTGGATAGAAGAATCCAATTACATAAATACCTTCTTCTAACAACTTATTCGCCATTACTTGAGACAACTTAGCATCATACAACATTACTGGTACAATAGCCGCATCAGCTCCCACCAAATCAAACCCTGCTTTTTCCATTTCTGTACGGAAATAATTGGTGTTCCACTCTAATTTATCTCGTAAAGTAGTGTCGTTTGACAACAAATCAAACACTTTTAACGATGCTCCTACAATAGCAGGTGCCAATGAATTTGAGAATAAATACGGTCGAGAGCGTTGGCGCAAAATTTCAATGATTTCTTTCTTTCCTGTCGTATATCCTCCCATAGCTCCTCCGAGTGCTTTTCCTAAAGTTCCTGTAACTATATCTACTCGATCCATTACCTTTTTAAGCTCTACAGTTCCTCTACCAGTTTTTCCGATAAATCCTGCTGCATGACATTCATCAACCATAACCATGGCATCGTACTTATCTGCTAAATCACAAATTTCATCTAACTTAGCTACGATTCCATCCATAGAAAAAACACCATCAGTTACAATAATTTTAAAACGATGTCCTTGCTTATTTGCTTCAATTAATTGCGCTTCTAACGATGCCATATCGTTATTATCATAACGATAACGCGCTGCTTTACATAAACGCACTCCATCAATAATAGACGCATGATTTAAACTATCGGAAATAATTGCATCTTCTTTCGTTAATAAGGGTTCGAAAACACCTCCATTGGCGTCAAAAGCTGCTGCATATAAAATAGTATCTTCTGTCGTATAAAAATCCGCAATCTTTCTTTCCAGTTGCTTATGAATATCTTGCGTACCACAAATAAAACGTACAGATGACATTCCAAACCCATGCGTATCCATAGTATCTTTTGCTGCTTGAATTACCTCTGGATGATTAGACAACCCTAAGTAATTGTTGGCACAAAAATTAATTACCTCTTCTCCTGTAGAAATTTTAATCACCGCATCTTGTGACGAGGTAATAATTCGTTCTGATTTATACAATCCAGCATCTTTAATATCCTGAATTTCCTGTTGTAATTGTTCTTTTATTTTTCCGTACATAATTTATGTTTGAAAGTTGTTTGCTATAAAAGGTCAAAGTTAGTTGTTAAACTTCTTCAACCAAAATTTCTTCGTTAATATATACCAGTAGTTTTTTAACCACCTTAAAATTCATTGTTTGTAGTACTCTCTGGTATCGTAATAATTGTTGATGATATGCTTTAGAAGGCTTGCCTGTTTTGTAATCAATAATTACGACTTCGTTATTCGAATTAAAAACCAACCTATCTGGAATTATAATTTGACCATCAACATCTACAATTTCTCTCTCATTAAATACCACAAACGCTCCAGAAAAATAGTTTTTCAATTCAGAATGATTCACTATTTGTTGAATGTTTTTTATTACTTCAAATGATTTTTCTTGTGGTAATACTCCTTGCTGCTCATAACGATAAACCACCTTCTCGACCTCTTCTTTTGTACTAATTTCTGCCATCATTCCATGAACCAAATTACCAAACTCAATCGCTTTTCCTTGTTCTGTATCCCACAATTTTGAAGCGCTTGCTAACATGCGAATATTATGTTCCTTCCAAGGTGTAGATATGAACCCTTCCTGTAGTTGAATTCCTGATGTTTTCTTTTTTAAAACACTTACTCTTTCTTCATCTCCAATAGCATAGTTTAAAACCTCATCGCTCCACTTACCTAACTGCTTTAAGTAGCTGATAAATACTCCTGAGTAAAAGTTTGTATTTTCTTCCCCTTTGGATGATATTTTATACTCTGTTACAACATGTAGTTGCTCTACCGCTCTAGTAAGTGCTACATATAACAGATTAAAATTGTCTAATTCTAACTCTTCTCTTTGTTGTTGATAAATCTCAGCTCCCCTATCATTCACATAGCTCAAATCTTTATTGAAAGAAACGAGTAGTTCTTTAAATCCTTCATAACTTTCTGGCAGTTTATTTAGCCAAACTTTCGGGTTTATTTGTCGGTATACCTCTAAATCATACGGAAAAATTACTACGGGAAATTCCAACCCTTTTGATTTATGAATTGTCATCACTTGCACTGCATTTCCGCTTTCGGGGGCCACGATACTCAACTTGTCTTTTTTTTCTGACCAGAAATCTAAAAACTCTTGAATACTTGTTCCTCTTCGTTGTTGCTCCAATACCACATCTAAAAAGAATTGTACATAAGCATCTGACGAAACTATTAACTGAAAACCTCTAATAATCTCCTCTATTTTCTCGTAAAAAGGCAACTGATGAAATGTGGATAACTCAAAAGATGTTCCGTACTTTTTCAATTCTAAGAAAAGTTTTTCGTTTGGTTGATGTAGTAACTCATCAATAAACGAATGGGTATCTTTGGTTACTTTCAAATGTTCATACAAAAAATAAAGTACCTCTAAACAAGTTTCCTTGTCTTTTGGATGTTGAACTATTTGTAAAACGTTGACAATAAAATTAACTTTTGAGCTGTTTTCTAACAATAGCGTTTCTGAAGAAATGATATCCACCCCGTTTTCAGACAAATAGTTTGCCACTGCAATTCCATCTTTCTTTTTACGAACTAAAATACAAATCTCATTCAGCAAAAAATTAGCTTCTAAATTTTTAACAAGTTCTAGAACTTTCTTAGGATATTTGATTTTCTCTTTTTCCTTATCTTCTTCTTTTCTCAAAAAAGAAAGCGAAACAAATCCTCCTTTTTTAGCTGTTGTTAACTGTTTATTCCCTTCGACAAACAACTGCTTATACGACTCGTTTTGTAAAAAGGTTGCTACGTGTTGAAAAAACTGATTATTAAAATCTATCACCTCAGCATAACTTCTAAAATTAGTTTCTAAAGTTTTTATGCTTTTAGAAATTTGAAACGGATTATCCTCTCCTGAGCCAAGACCTATAAATTGCTCTGACTTTCCTCCTCGCCAACGGTAAATTGCTTGTTTCCCGTCACCTACCAACAACAAATTACTGTTTTCTTGTGCCAATGCATTGTCGATTAACGGAATTAAATTTTGCCATTGCAAAGACGATGTGTCTTGCATTTCATCAATAAAATAATGCATAAATCGCTGCCCTATTCGCTCGTAAATAAACGGAGCAGGTTGGTCTTTGATATTTTCAGAAATTAACTGATTAAATTCTGCATTTAATCGCAGGTTATTTTCTTCTTTTAAATGTGTTAATTCTTGATTGATATTATTTAAAACTGCTAAAGGAATAATACTTTTCAATGCTAGTTTATTCATTGAAAATTGTTGATACAATTGCTCTGATTGCATATACAACTTTAAAAGTTCAGGCAAAACTCCTTCAATAGCTGATATGATATCTTCTGATTTTGATTTTGAATAAAAAGCACCTTCTTCAATTCGTTCTCTTAATTTACTTTGGTCGAAAAACTTTGCTTTTTCTGGATTTTCAGCTAGTGCTACAAAATGATTTGGCAGCATCGATCGGTAAAAATCGCTATGTGTTAATTGCCTATCTTCAATTATTTGTAGAGCTGTCTCTCCAATTTCTTTCCAGCGTTTTTTTATCTCTTTTTGATGTTGAAATAACGTTCCTTTTAAATTGGTAAAATCAGCAAGTTCTTTATCGGCTAGTTTTTTAAAGTGTTTTGTATCGTCTTCATTCAACAAGATTTTAGCAAACTCATTTAATTCACGAGAAATATCCCACGATTTATCTTCATCTGCTTTATCTAAAGAAAAATCAATCAACAATTTAGTCAATGCCTCATCACTTCCTATTTTAGAAACTAGTACATCTACCGCCTCATTTAGTAGTGAAGCAGCATCCATTTCTACTTCAAAATTAAGTGGTAGTCCTAAATCATAAGCAAAGCTTTTAATAATTTTATGGGTAAAACTATCGATTGTTGTTATTGAAAATGCAGAATAGTTCCGAAGGATTTCGTTTAATATTTTACTACTTCGTTCTTTTATTACGACTCTATCCAGTGAAGTTTCTCCTAAAATAATTTCCAGCAAGTCGTTTGTTTCTCCAGCTGTAAAAGTTTGTAAATTATTCAATACTCGCTCTTTCATTTCCCCTGCTGCTTTATTAGTAAAGGTAATTGCCAGTATTTTTTGAAAACGAAAAATATCTTCAGATTGCAGTAATACCTTGAGGTATTCTTTTACTAATGTAAAAGTTTTACCACTACCAGCAGAAGCATTGTATACTTGAAAAGTTGACGAATTTTCTAACAAAGTAAAATATAATTAGGCAAGCAATTTAACCAAAAAAAGATTCCCGCTTTTGCGGGAATTGTACTTTTATGTTTTATACGAGAGTTTTTCTATCCTAAACCAACATCTAACGACATCATCACTATAAATCCACCAATAAAACCTAAGGTAGCGATATCGGTATATTTATCTCGTTGGGTTTCAGGAATTACTTCTTCAACAACTACAAAAATCATCGCTCCTGCAGCAAACGCTAATGCATAAGGTAAAATCGGTGTAAAAAAAGATACGGCTACGGCTCCTAAAACTGCTGCCATTGGCTCTACGATAGCAGATAATTGTCCATACCAAAAACTTTTAAAACGACTTACTCCTTGCCTTCTTAGTGGCATTGCAACTGCAAATCCTTCTGGGAAATTTTGAATCCCAATACCAATAGCTAATGAAATAGCCGCGATAATCATTTCGGTTTGCTCTACTCCTACCATTGTCGAAGCTGCTCCAAACAACACCCCTACTGCTAATCCTTCTGGAATGTTATGTAAGGTAATTGCCAAAACCAACAATGTTGTTTTGTGCCAGCTTGTTTTTACACCTTCAACTTCGTGTTCTTTAAAGTTAATATGCAAGTGTGGTAATATTTTATCCATACCAAATAAAGCCAAAGCTCCCAAAGCAAAACCGACTGCAGAAGGAAGTACTTTTAAAAACCCTTCTCCTGGGCTATTATCTATTGCTGGAGCTAATAAACTCCAAAAACTTGCTGCAACCATTACTCCTCCAGTAAAACCAAGCATCCCATCTAAAACAGCTCGATTCATTTTCTTAAAAAAGAATACTAACGCTGCCCCTAAAGCCGTTAAGCCCCAAGTGAATAGCGATGCATATAATGCTGCTTGAATTGGGTGTTCTTTACCAAAATTTACTAATTGATTAAATAAATTCATTTATAAAAAGTTATTTCTTGTTATGTGCTTAACGTGATTTTTGAATATATAAATTACTTGCTATTTTATTGGATACTGTGAGAGTTTTCTCATCCATTTCTATAACTAGAGAACCATCAAAGGGTTCTTTTTCTACTACTTTTATTTGCTTTCCTAATGCTATTTCCTGTTTATCTAAAAAACGTAAAAACTCCGAAGAACTATCATCAACCCCTACACAAACTCCAACTTCATTTTTCTTCAAAGTAGACAACAAACTTTTTTCTATTACCTGCAAGTTTCCTTCTTTGTCTGGAATAGGATCTCCATGTGGATCTCTTTTTGGATAATCTAAAAAAGCATCCAACTCATTAATTAATTTTGGAGATTTAATATGCTCTAACTGTTCTGCTACTTCATGCACTTCATCCCAAGAAAAATTGAGTTTGTCTACCAAGAAAACTTCCCACAACCTATGTTTACGAACAATATTCGCTGCTATTTTCTTTCCAAAATCAGTTAATGTTACTCCTTGATATTTTTTATAGCTAACCACGTTTTTTTCTGATAACTTTTTAACCATATCAGTTACTGAAGATGCCTTTGTTTCTAACTTTTTTGCAATCGCATTTGTACTAATTCCTTTCTTGTAATCAGCAGCTAAATGATACATTGTTTTTATATAGTTTTCTTCAGACTGGCTAAACATCGTTATTTTTTTAGGTATGCAAATATATAGTTTTTGATTTAATTAAACATATTTTTAGTCAAGACTAAAAATTAATTTATATTTGCAAAAATATTAAGTTTTAAAAACTGTTCAACAGTAAACTATTTTCAACATGAAAAATCACATAGCCTTAGCAGTCATATTATTATCAAGTATTGTAAACGGACAAATAATTAAAGGAAGAGTTACTTCTACTTCTGGAGAAACCATACCATTTGCTAATGTATTTATAAAAGGAACAGAACACGGAACTACTACAGATGATTCTGGAAACTATATATTAAAAACAACAAAAAACAAACTCGTCTTAGTTGCATCTAGTATTGGTTTTTTATCTGAAAGAAAAACAATTACACTAAACAAAAACGAGGAGAAAACAGTTCATTTTACATTAACCGAAACAGCAGAAATTTTAGATCAAGTTACTGTTACTGGAACACGTACTGATAAACGTAGAACCAACAGTCCAGTAATCGTTAATGTTATCAATAGTCAAACCTTGGCAGATGTACAGGCTTGTAATTTGTCTGAAGGATTGAAATTTCAAACTGGTTTGCGTGTAGAAACAGACTGCCAAACATGCAACTACACACAACTTCGCATGAATGGTTTAGCAGGTGGCTACTCACAAATTTTAATTAATGGACGCCCTATTTTTAGCCCTTTAACTGGTTTATACGGATTGGAACAAATACCCACCAACATGATTGAACGAATAGAAGTTGTTCGTGGGGGCGGATCTGCTTTGTATGGCTCAAGCGCAATTGGAGGAACGGTAAACGTCATCACTAAAATTCCTAAAAAGAACAAGTATAGCATTGGTTATACCTATCAAAATATCAAAGGGACTTCTGATCATATTATTACGGGGAATGCCACCCTAGTAAATGAAGATAACAATGCTGGTGTTTCCTTTTTTATAAATAACAGAAAAAGAGAGTTGTACGATGCTAATGATGATAACTTTTCTGAACTCCCTGAATTAAAAAACAATTCATTTGGTACTAACTTGTTTTTCCTTCCTACAGAAAACCAAAAAATAGAAGTGAATTTTAGCAAAATGAACGAATATCGCTACGGTGGAGAAATGGTTGATAAAGTTCCTCATTTTGCACTGCAATCGGAAGAACGCATACACGACGTTTACGTAGGGAATATCGATTATCAAATCAACTTTAACAATGATAAAAGCGCTATAATTTCTTATTTTGCCACACAATATACCAATAGAGAACATTATACAGGGATTCGTCCAGATATTAATACTCCTGAGTACACAGAACATTTAGCCAACCCTCCTTATGGTAATTCAACAACCACTACTTTTCAAGGTGGATTACAATTCAATCATCAATTAGAGAAGTTTTTAGGAGGAAACAATGTACTAACTTTAGGTGGTGAATTTGTACAAGATGATGTTTTTGATGCTATTGAGGCATATAATTACAAGGTAGATCAATTAACTCAAAACTTCGGATTCTTTTTTCAAAGCGACTGGGAAATCAACAAACAATTAAACTTATTAACAGGTATTCGTTACGACAACCATAAGCTACATACTTTAAAACAAGACCAAACTGAAAAAACGATTGTAAACAATGTAGCTAGTCCTCGAGTATCTTTATTATTTACCCCTTTTGAAAACACACAAATTAGAGGAACTTGGGGAACCGGATTTAGAGCACCCCAAGCTTTTGATACCGATTTACATATTGCCTTTGCTGGTGGTGGAATTTCTCGAGTTGTATTGGCCGATAACCTAAAAAGAGAACGCTCAAATAGCTACACTCTATCTTTCAATTACGACAAACCTACTGAGCATTACATTTACGGATTTACTTTTGAGAGTTTTTACACCAACTTAGAAGATGCTTTTTATTTAGAGTCTATAGGAGAAGATGAGTTTGGTGAAGTTTTTGAAAAAAGAAATGGTGATGGTGCCGTTGTAAAAGGAATCACTTTAGAAACACGATTAAATTATGATGGTATCTTGCAACTAGATGCGGGTTTTACCTATCAGTCGAGCCAATATAATTCAGCCGTTAACAATTCAGACGAACTTCCTTTAAAAAAAGAGTTTTTACGCACACCTAGTACCTATGGATATGCTACCGCAACTTATACTCCAAACCAAAAATTTAAAACAGCTTTAAACTTAGTGTATACAGGAAGTATGGAAGTACTGCATTTAGCTTCTCCTCAAAACCTATCTGTAGATGAATACTTTACTTCTCCTTCTTTTTTAAACTTAGGAATTAACACTAGCTATACTTTTAGTTTAGAAAAACTAAACACTAATTTAGAGTTTATTGCTGGTATCAAAAACATTTTTGACGCATATCAATCAAAATTTGATGTAAGTAAAGGGCGTGACAGCAATTTTATTTACGGTCCTGCTACACCCAGAACCTTTGTTTTTGGCTTAAAATTTACAAACAATTAATACTTTAATAACATACCAAAAGTTCGTTAACATTAACGAAACATTCTAATAATACAAACGTAATTCCTACATAACATTAGCTTTACTATTTAACTTGAATTTTGCGGGATAAATAAACAGAATTCAAAGATTAGAATGAAAAAAATATTATTTATAGCTTTTTTAAGCTTATGTAATCTAGCATTTTCTCAAAGCAAAGGTACTGTTACTGGTACAGTTACTGACAAAGAAATGAGCGGAGAGGCGTTACCTTTTGCGAATGTCTTTATTAAAGGAACTTCTATCGGGGGGACAACCGATATGGATGGTAAGTACACGCTTAGTGTGCCTGCTGGAAACCAAACTATTGTATTTAGCTTCGTTGGTTATCAAACAGTTGAAAAACCAATATTAGTAAAAGCAAACGAAACTATTACAGTTAATCAAGAATTAGGTGCTAATGAAGGAGTGGCTTTAGACGAGGTTAAAATTAATGCAACTGTTAGTAGAGAAAAAGAAACGGCCTTATTATTAGAGCAAAAGAAAGCTACAGTAATTAAAGAAAGTATTGGAGCACAAGAGCTAGCTAAAAAAGGAGTTAGTGACGCTGCTGCTGCAACTACAAAGATTTCTGGTGTTAATAAAAGTGAAGGTTCTGGTGACATCTACATTCGTGGTTTAGGTGACAGATATTTATCTACTACTATGAATGGATTACCAATTCCTTCTGACGATGTTAGTAATAAAAATGTTAATTTAAGTTTATTCAACACTAATGTTATACAAAACGTAGGTATTAGTAAAACCTATGCTACGTCTAGTTATTCAGATCAAGCATCAGGAAATGTAGATATTGCTTCTAAAGAATATACAAAAGACATGTTTGCTATAGGTATAAGCGGAGGTGTTAACACAAACGCTATTGAAGTCGACAATTTTAGAAGAACTACCATTAGTGATGATGTAACTTTTGGATTTCACCAAAAGAAATTTGCTCTTCAAAACCAAATGACCCTACAAGGATGGGATACTAAAAAAGGAGAGACTCCAATTAATTACGGAATTTCTTTATCAGGAGCCAAAAGATTCAATTTATTCAATAAAGAGTGGAAAATCTTAGCTTCTGCTTCACATTCAAAATCATCTGAATATAGAAATGGTTTATTTAAAGCATACAGATCTAACGTATTAAACAACTCGTTTACTGATGTTGAAAACTTCATTGCTAAAACAAACTCTACTGGTTATATAAGAGTTGATTTAAAATTAAACGACAACAATAAATTAAAGTACAACACTTTATTTGTGAACAAAGGTGAAGATGGATTATATGAACAAGGTAGAAATGGAGAAGGGTATGTATTTGATCAAGACCCACAAGAAGAAGGAGCTTTTGTAAGAGACCAAAACTTTAAACAAACGACTATGTTTGTTAACCAATTAATGGGAGAACATAAGTGGAATAAAAACAATGAATTAAACTGGGCTACTGGTTATAATTTTGTTTTGGCAGAAGAACCAAACCGTATTAGAAATGAAGTAAACATTTTAGATATCAATTCTAGTCCTTTAATTCAATTTGCTCATGTTGGAGATTACCAACAAAGAAAATCTTCTCAAAAAATTGAAGATACTGAATACAATGCTTTTATTGAAAATCACTGGTCTTTAGGTAATGTTGCTGATGAATACGAAGAAAAACCTTATACGTTAAACTACGGATTAAACTTCCGTAAGAAAGAAAGATCTTTTAATTCTTTATTTATAGGATTTAGAGCAAAAGATTTTACAGCTCCTTCTGTTGATCAAATTTCAGAAACGTTACAACAAGGAACGAACGCTGGTTTAATTTTAAGAGAACAACAACCAGATTTATACCAAGGTGAGTTATTGGTTTTAGCTGCTTATACTAACTTTGACTTCAAATTTGACAACAAATTATCTGGTAATATCGGTTTGCGTTTTGAGAGAGATGAAATTGACATGGCTTGGAATGTAGCAAACCGCCCTGGTAGATTTGGATCGACCAATAGAGTTTATGAAAGTTTGTACCCAAGTGTAAACTTAAAATATGAATTAAACGATAGAAACTTTATTCGTTTTGCATCAAGTGTAACTCAAACATTACCTGAATTCAAAGAATTATCTCCTTTCGAATACGTTTCTCCAACGGGTCGTGTTATTGGAGGTAATGAAGACTTAGAAAAATCTGACGTATATAATATTGATTTAAAGTGGGAGTTTTTCCCTAGTAGAAGTCAGTTAGTTTCTGCTACTGCTTTTTACAAACAAATCAACAACCCTATCAACTTAACACAAGACCAAGGTTCATCAGGTTACTTTAAATTCTTCAATACAGGTGAACAAGCTGATATTCTAGGTTTTGAAGTTGAAGGTAGATTGGATCTTTTAAAGAACGAAAACGAAGAAACTGTATTAAATGCTACAGCTAACTTAACTAAGATGTGGTTTAATCAAGATTTATCTCCTAGATACCAATTTAAAGGAAAATCTGAATCTGAATTACAAGGAGCTTCAGACTTTATTGTTAACGGTTCTTTAAGTTATTCAAACAATAAAGAAAACGAATTCATTGCTACTTTAACAGGTAACTATGCTTCTGATAAAATTTATGCATTAGGTGCCCCTGAAGATTTTGACAACAGTGCTACTCTTTACAATGATGAAATTATTGAAAAAGGTTTTGTAACCCTAGACCTTGTATTAAGTAAACAAATTTTTAAAGGATTTACGGCAAAGTTAGTTGGTAAAAACCTATTAGATCCAAAAATTGAGCAAACTCAATTAGTTCGTGATTTAAACACTTTAATTGAAACTAACCAAACTGTACTGTCTTACAAAAAGGGAAGACAAGTTTCTTTGAGCCTAAATTACACGTTTTAAGCTTCATTAACCTTAAATTAATATTCATTGTTTTATATAACAATCAATTAATATTCAGTTAAAAGAAACGAAAAACACAGGTTCTTAATTTGCAGAATAAAATTAAACTAAAGAACTCAAAATGAAAAGATCATTCAAATTATTAAGTATAGCAGCTCTTTCTGCTGCAGCTTTAACTTTTACAAGTTGTGGTAGTGATGACCCAGCTATTTTACCTCCTGATGTTTCTGATGTTGTAGAAAAATTACAAAACGGAATCATGAGTGGTGAGCTTTCAGAAGATTATACATTATCAAATGCCTCTTATTCTTTAACTAGCTCTTTCGTTATTAAAGACGGAGCTACATTAACCATTCCTGCAGGAACTAGTATTGTTGCTGATGCTAAAGGAACAGATGTTTATATTGCTGTTTTACAAGGTGGTAAAATTAACATTAACGGAACTAACAGCAACCCTGTGGTTATGAGTTCTAGTGATGGTAAGCCTGGTGATTGGGGTGGTTTAACTATTTGTGGTAAAGCAACCACTACTGCAGGAACAAATGTTACTGCTGAAGTTGGAGGGTTTATTTACGGTGGTACTCAAGATGATGATAACTCAGGTGTTATTAAAAACTTAGTAATTAAGGGTACCGGAGCACAAATTAATACTGAATCTCAATACAACGGAGTTTCTTTCTATTCAGTTGGTTCAGGAACTACAGTTGAAAATATCGCTGTTTTTGATGGGGCTGATGACGGAGTTGAATTCTTCGGAGGAACAGTTTCTGCTAAAAACTTATACTTAGAAAACTTGGAAGACGATGCTATAGATTGGACTGAAGGGTGGAATGGTACAGTTGAAAACTCTTATGTAATTAATACCAAAGCTGGTTTCTCAACTGTTGTAGAAGCTGACAAAGACAACAAAAACCCTAAATTAATTAACTTAACAGCAAAGTCTATTGTTGGTGGTACTGCTTTACAATTTAAAAAACAATCAGGTGCTACTATTACAAACTTATTCTTAGACGGGTATGATGACAATGTTGACATGAAAGATGGAGGTCCGTTAGCAAACGTTATTATTGACGGTGAGGCTGCAAAATTAGACACTGAGTATACCGCAGGAACTAAAGTTGATATCTCTGCTTGGTCTTTCATTAATGGAGAAATTGTTGAGATTACTCCTTTAGTAGGTGAGGTTACTGGAAACGTAACATTAACTTCTGATAAAACTTATAACTTAACTGGTTCTTATATCGTAAAAGATGGAGCTACTTTAAATATTGAAGCGGGGACAAAAATTATTGTTGATCCAAAAGGAACAGATGTTTATATCGCTGTTTTACAAGGTGGTAAAATTAACATTAATGGTACTGTTGATGCTCCTGTAGTAATGGCTTCTGCTGCTGGAAAACCAGGAGATTGGGGTGGTTTAACTATTTGTGGTAAAGCAACAACTTCTGCAGGTGTAGATGTTACTGCTGAAGTTGGAGGATTTATCTACGGTGGTACTCAAGATGACGATAACTCAGGGGTTATTAAAAACTTAGTAATTAAAGGTACTGGAGCACAAATTAACACAGAATCTCAATATAACGGTGTTTCTTTTTATTCTGTAGGTTCTGGAACTGTTGTTGAAAACATTGCTGTAATTAACGGTGCTGATGACGGAGTTGAATTTTTTGGAGGAACCGTTTCTGCAACTAACTTATACCTAGAAAATAACGAAGATGACTCTGTAGATTGGACTGAGGGATGGAACGGAAAAGTAACGAACACTTACATTTCTCATACCATCGCTGGTTTCTCAACTGCTTTCGAAGGAGACAAGGTGAACAACAACCCTCAGTTTGAAAACTTAACAGCTATTTCAACTGTTGGTGGTACTGCTTTACAATTTAAAAAGACTTCTGGAGCTACCATTACTAATATCTGGTTAGAAGGATATGACAAAAATATCGATATGAAAGATGGAGGACCTTTAGCAAACGTTGTAATTGATGGAGAAGCTGCTTCTACTACAGCTGATTACAAAACAGGAACTAAAGTTGACATCTCTACTTGGTCTTGGAAAGAAGCTGGGTTATAATAGCTTATCCAATATATAATTTATGAAAAAACCGAGCAATATGCTCGGTTTTTTACTTATTCATTTACATTGGAAAGCTTGTATAAAAAATCTTCTAGCTTTTTTAATTCTTTAGGCGGATTACCCGCATCAAAAGTGATTGACTTGTATTCTTTGTCGGCTATTTTAATGGTAAATTCAGCATGCAACGCTCCATCTGTTATTCTTTTATCACTAGGTGCCTTTAAATTGCTTATTTCTTCTAAATTTATCTCATTAACCACAGCGTTTAATTCTTCTAATTTTTCTTTTGCTATTTCTATACTCCCTTCCTTTTCATAGGTTTTGTATGATAGTTTATTTCCTTCAATAGTTAACTGTACCATACTGCCTCTTGTTTGGGCTTCATAAGCTACTTTATCAAACCCTTTTGTTTTATTTTGTGCAGCACAATTCATCATTAATAAAAACATTACAGGAGCTATTATTTTTAGGTATTTCATTTATTCTTGTATTTTTAGTTGATGATAATAAAAAGACGCTCTTTAAAATAAAGAACGTCTTGATATGTGAATTTCGTATTAAAACAGACTAGTCTGCCATAGTAGCTCTAAATCCTCCTGGAGCAAATACCGCATCCATTCTGGCTTTTTGCCCTTCAGTAAACATATACATACAGCTATCGTCTGAGTAATCCATAAAGTTCATAGTCATGTTAGCACTTCCACACTCAATTACTGGGTAAGTAGGACATCCTCTACTATTACCATCAGCATCTGGAGTATCAGCAACAAAGTCGCTAGCACCACATCCACCATCACCCCAAATGTGACGTAAGTTTAAGTAGTGACCTACTTCGTGTGTAGCAGTTCTTTGATTACGACCAACAAAACTATGTGCTAAAACTACCCCATCTGTAGACCAGCTACCTCCTGGGAATTGTGCATATCCTAAAATTTGTCCTCCTCTATATGGCATAACATTAACAATCCAGATGTTTAAAAACTCTTGTGGATTTACAACATCACTACCTCCTGAAGAAGTAAACTTCATTGAATCGTCTGGTCTCCAACTTCTCTTTTTTGTGTTTTGAACTCTAATTACATCTTCAATAACAAAATCAATATTTACATTAGCTTCAACTCCAGCAAACTCAGCAGGCATTGCTCCTCTATTAGGGTTTTGCAAGTTAAAATCTTCGTTTAATGCATCTATTTGGTCTTGTAATACTGATAACGATAAGTTTTCACTCGCTTGACGGTAGATTACGTGGTATACAACAGGTATTTGTATTTTTCCATTTACTAACCTAGCTTGAACCTCGCCAGACTTAACTTTTTGTACATAAGATGCTGTAAAACTTTCAATATTTTCCATTTTACTTTTTAAGCTAGGATCGTTAGCCATATTTGCTTCTAGAACATCGTTAGCAAAACATTGTTTTTCTGCTTTTTGTAAAGTTGATGCTTCAACTTCTGGTTCTAAATCTGGGTTTTGTTCATTTGTTTGACAACCTACTAAAATTCCAGCAGCGATTGCCATGGTAAGAAAAATTCTTTTCATGTTGTGAATGTTTAAAAATTAATTTTAAGAACACTTAACAGTGTTGTTTGTTTTGTTAAAAAACAGGAAACAAAACTTATCTAGAAAGAAATTGTTAATTTTTTATTATTAAAATAAAAATTTGAAGGGTTTTTTAACGATATGCAATGTATAGTTTTAAATACACAATCAAAAATTTTTTTCTTAACTCATTTACAACGGTTTAATCTCCCTAAACATCACTTGCGAACGATAATGGACAATAATATCTTTTTTAAAAACTCTACCAATCAACTGGGTAAAAAAAGTCATTTGTAACCAATTAACATAAAAAAAGGAGCCTAATTAGGCTCCTTTTATATGCTATAAAACAAAAAGATATTACTATTACTTAAGTTTTTTCTTAACTGCAACTTCAGTATAAGCTTCTAATGTATCTCCTTCTTTAATATCGTTGTATCCTTTTATTTGAAGACCACAATCGTATCCTTTGGTTACTTCCTTAACATCGTCTTTAAAACGTTTTAACGATGCTAATACACCATCATGAACGACAATTCCATCTCTAATTACACGAACCTTAGCATCTCTTGTAATTTTCCCTGTCATTACCATACATCCTGCAATGTTACCAATTTTAGAAATTTTATAAACCTCTCTAATTTCTACATTTCCAAGAACTTCTTCTTTCATTTCAGGAGATAACATTCCTTCCATTGCATCTTTCAGATCGTTAATAGCATCATAGATAATTGAATATGTTCTGATATCAACTTCTTCTCTATCTGCTACCGAACGTGCGTTTCCTTGAGGACGTACATTAAACCCAACAATAATAGCATCAGAAGCAGTTGCTAATAACACATCAGATTCAGTAATTGCTCCAACTCCTTTGTGAATAATATTTACTTGGATTTCCTCTGTAGATAATTTTTGGAACGAGTCTGTTAATGCTTCTACCGAACCATCCACATCTCCTTTTAAGATGATATTTAATTCTTTAAAATCTCCTAAGGCGATACGACGACCAATCTCTGCAAGTGTTAATGTTTTTTGCGTTCTAACTGATTGTTCACGTTGTAATTGAGAACGTTTTGCTGCTATTTGCTTAGCTTCACGCTCATCTTCAAATACATTGAATTTATCACCAGCTTGAGGTGCCCCATCTAAACCTAAAATTGATACTGGTGTAGAAGGTCCTGCTTCTTCTACTTTTCTTCCTTTATCATCAAACATAGCTCTTACTTTACCACTATGTTTTCCTGCTAAGATATAATCTCCAATTTTTAATGTACCTGCTTGTACTAAAATTGTAGATACATATCCTCTACCTTTATCTAATAAAGCTTCTACTACGGCTCCGTTTGCATTTTTATTAGGGTTCGCTTTTAACTCTAATACTTCTGCCTCCAATAATACTTTTTCTAATAACTCATCAACCCCTTGTCCTGTTTTAGCAGAAATTTCTTGTGATTGAATGTTACCACCCCAATCTTCTACTAATAGGTTCATAGAAGAAAGTTGTGTTTTAATATTGTCTGGATTCGCGTTCGGCTTATCTATTTTGTTTATTGCAAAAATAATTGGCACTCCTGCTGCTTGTGCATGAGAAATTGCCTCTTTTGTTTGTGGCATTACATCATCATCCGCAGCTACTACAATAATAACTAAATCGGTTACTTGAGCTCCACGAGCACGCATTGCTGTAAAGGCTTCGTGACCAGGTGTATCTAAAAAGGCTATTTTGTGGTCTCCTACCTTCACGGCATAAGCACCAATGTGCTGTGTGATTCCTCCTGATTCACCCTCAATAACATTTGCGTTACGGATATAATCTAACAATGATGTTTTACCGTGGTCTACGTGTCCCATTACAGTAATAATCGGTGCACGAGTGATTAAGTCCTCTGGTTTATCTTCTACCTCTTCAATTGACTCTTCAACTTCAGCTCCAACAAACTCTACAGTATAGTTAAACTCTTCGGCAACAATTTGTAATGTTTCAGCATCTAAACGTTGATTCATTGTTACCATCATTCCTAACATCATACAGGTAGAAATAATTTGAGTAACAGGAACATCCATCATGGTTGCTACTTCACTTACCGTAACAAATTCTGTTACTTTTAACACCTTGCTTTCTGCTTGTGCTGCTTGCAATTCAGCTTCACTTTGCTGACGGTGCGCATCTCTTTTGTCTCTACGGTATTTTGCACCTTTTCCTTTTTTAGATTTACCTTGAAGTTTTTCTAAAGTTTCTCTAACTTGTTTTTGAATTTGTGCTTCTGTTAGCTCTTCTTTTGGAGCCGTAGCTGGTCTTCTACCTCTTTGACCTCCTCGGTTACCACCTCTTTGACCTCCTCGGTTTTGACCTCCTCTATTATTATTTCCTTGAGGTTTAGCTCCAGTTCCAGGAGTTCCTGGCTTGCTAATTCTCTTACGCTTCTTTTTATCTCCGTCAGCTTTATTCGCTTCAGGTTTTTTCTTTTTGGGTCTTTCAAATTGTTTTAAATCAATTTTTTGACCTGTAAAATTAGGGCCGTCTAATTTTTTGTACTGAGTTTTAATTTTCTCAGCATTCTCTGGAGTTATCTCCACCTCCTTTACTGGTTGCTTCACCTCTTTAACCTTATTTTCAACAGTCTTTTTTACTTCTTTAGGCTGTTCTTTTTTCACTTCCTTTTTAGGAGCATTAACTGTTTGTTCCTTTGGTTTTTCAGTTTTAGGAGGTTCTGGCTTTTTCTCTTCAACCTTAACTGGTTCTTCCACTTTTTTAGTTTCTTGAACTGGTTGAACAGACTCTTCTTTCTTCGGTTCCTCTACTTTCTCCTCTTTTTTAGTAGGCTCTGGTTTTACTTCTTCAGCTATTTCTTCAATAGCCTTACCAGTTTCAACATCTATTTTACCTACTGTTTTAAGTTCTAACTTTTCAGCTTTGGCTTTTAAAACTTCTTGTTTTTTAGCTTCCTCTTCTAATCTCTTTCTTTCTTGCTCTTGTTCTAATTGCTGACGAATTGCCTCTTTCTCTTTTTTCTTTTCTTCGCTCACTTCTTTAGAGGCCACCTTTTTAGATTTATCAGTTTGAAAACCATCAAATAAAATTTGATATTCAGCATCTGATATTTTGGTAGTAGGGCGAGCTTCGATCTCATAGCCATTTTTAGCTAGGTGTTCAACAGCTCTATCTAAAGAAATGTTTAGTTCTCTTAAAACCTTATTTAGTCTTAATTTTTTGCCTTCAGCCA
Organism: Tenacibaculum sp.; assembly: GCF_048269885.1. NCBI lineage: Bacteria > Pseudomonadati > Bacteroidota > Flavobacteriia > Flavobacteriales > Flavobacteriaceae > Tenacibaculum > Tenacibaculum sp. The sequence continues at coordinate 110,851 of NZ_JBLWTZ010000014.1, forward strand.
TATATTATTTTATACTTTTTATTGAAAAAACACACTTTACACGCGCAGTACGTATAGTTATGCTTTTTTTCTTCTTTTTGCTAGATTTTGTATAGTTTTCCACACAGGATACTAGCTTCCTTTTTATTTTATATTAATCTTCGAATTCTTCTCTTAAAATTCGTTGAACATCTAAAATTGTTTCTTCCTCTAAATCGGTTCTTTGTACTAACATTGATACGTCTTTTTCTAAAACACTCTTTGCTGTATCTAAACCTATTTTCTTGAATTCTTCAATTACCCAAGCTTCGATTTCATCAGAAAACTCTGTTAACTCAACATCTTCTTCTTCGATACCTTCTCTTTGAACGTCAATTTCGTAACCTGTTAACTCACTTGCCAAACGAATATTTACTCCAGCTCTACCAATTGCTTTTGATACTTCTTCTGGTTTTAATAAAACATTGACACGTCCTTTTTTACCATTCTTCTCTTCATCAAACATTTCAATATCTACTGAAGTTACTTTAGCTGGACTTAGTGCTCTAGCTACAAATAGCTGCTCGTTTTTTGTATAGTTGATCACATCAATATTTTCGTTTCCTAGTTCACGAACAATACCGTGAATACGAGAACCTTTTACACCAACACAAGCTCCAACAGGGTCAATTCTATCATCGTAAGAATCTACGGCTATTTTTGCTTTATCTCCAGGAATTCTTGCAACACCTTCAATAGTAATTAAACCGTCGAAAACTTCAGGAATTTCTTGTTCAAATAATTTCACTAAGAACGCTGGCGAAGTTCTTGATAAAATAATAGCAGGTTTATTACC